>NZ_JACRVW010000013.1:0-71660 GCF_018812085.1 Gluconobacter sp. P5H9_a | reverse complement strand
TCCCTGGACGAACGGTCAGGTTGAGCGGATGAACCGGACAATCAAGGAAGCAACCGTCAAACGCTTCCATTACGACAGTCATGAGCAGTTGAGGACACACCTCAACGACTTCATGGCAGCCTATAATTTCGGGCGAAGGCTCAAGACCCTGAACGGTCTCACACCTTACGAATACGTCTGCAAAATCTGGACTTCAGAGCCAGAAAGATTCATCATCAATCCAACCCATCAAATCCCGGGACTAAACACTATATCTGGATCACACTCTCAAGGCGTATCACGCCAAAGCAGGATATTTTGATTGGCAAGAATGATGCGGCTCAACTTCCGGCAGTCATCAACGTGGGTCCATCATGATTTTTTGAGAAAAGGACCGTAGATGCTCCATCTGAATATGGGCATCCGTCAGCCCAAAAATCACTCATTTTCAGTCTTCTCACAGAGTCTGAGAGAGAGGCTAAATGGAACAATACCATTTTATGGTTAATTAATTTTAATGTATATTATAAAGTGTTTTCAGTCGGTTATTTAAAATAAAAAATCTTCTCGAAAAGGTATTTCTTGATTGTACCCTTTTTTTTGGGAAAATCACATAAATTGAACCTCTTTGTATGGCATACATTAGAATTTGTATGGGTTCAAAGATTTGAAAATATCATCAAATAAGCATACAATACTGTCAGAAGTTAATTCTTCTTTCTCTAAGACCCTCAAATTTACATCCGGAAAACCGTATAAAGCGAGTATAACCATGAAAAAAAATGAAATAACCCCAGAGGAAGTTTATCTAAACACAAATGCGGAAGCCGAAGGAATTCTAAAAAATAGACTTATTGGAATGACACTTGGTCTATTTCTTGCTCATGTCTATGTTGCTTTAGCTTTATATTATACCTCCATTGATAGTAGAGGTTATTTTCATACCAGCTGGCTAGCTCTTTTCGGAACTTTTGTTTCTTCGATGATTTTTTGTTACCATATTGGTATATCAAAGGTTATTTCAGAAAAAAATAACGGAATCTACGGTCGTTACTTCTCTCCTTTGATTTCGCCATCATTATGGGGATTTGTTTTGATCGTGATTGCCGTCCTCTCTGTCTTCCAATGGCAACCTTGGTTCATGCCATATAGTGTATGGGCATGGCCTCTGACATTTGCTTCCATCATGATCGGTTATTTCATCGGCCCTGTATTCGACAGGATGTTTGTGACGCTTGGAAGATTCTCCCGGAAAGCATGATGCGGCTGGATGAACACTGTCCGGCATTTTCTTTGCGGACCACCGAAGGTGAATATGGTTTCGAGCCAACACAGCAGACTTTCAAATTAATTGTATTTCTGCCTTCGCCATTCTCAGTTTCCGATACCCAGGATATTATGAATATTGATGGATGCTCAGATTTTTACGCTAAAAACAATATCGACGTTCTTTTAATTTCTCAATCAAGTATCCATGTAAATTTGGGTTGGATAAAGGCTATTCAGGCGGTGTACGGACGCGAAGTCACCACAATGATTGGCGAGGATCCGACAGCAGAAGTTTTCAAAGCATATGGCGTCGCAAATGCAAAAGCTGCAGTTGTTGTCGACAAGCAAGCTCGATGCAGATGGCACTTTAGTCTGGACCGTCGTCTGACGTTTAATATCGAGGAAATCAAAAGGGCTATGTTGGCCCTCATTGAAGTCAGCGGTTCGTCCTCTAAAACACCGGAAGGCTGGGGTCCGGGGGATAGAACGATTAAGGATATACCTTTGAACAGAAAATCTATTCTCCGTAATCGAAAGTGGTTTTATGACCTTTCTCCGGAAAATAAGTAATGAAGACGCACGAACTTCTACGAAGCTGGCGCGAGATTGTAGAACAGACCACGGGCCCATTGTACAAAGGCATTGTTCAGGCTTTGGTATTGTCAGTCCAGCAGGGTGTATTGCGAGAGGGCGATCGTCTTCCCACTCAGAGGATGATTGCCACCTCCCTTGGTACAAACCTTACCACTGTCACCCGTGCTTTTCGGGAGGCACATCAGATCGGGTTGGTTGACGCCACCGTCGGTCGCGGAACATTCATCCGAATAGGAGCGTCCACCAGACAATGGCAGGCTAGCAGGACAAGTATTGTCGATATGACGATGAACTTGCCCCCTGTGCCAAACCGACCTTCTCTTGCAACATCAATGCAGGCTGATTTTCAAACCTTATTCAAAAGTCAGAGCATAAGCAGCCTTATGTCCTACCGGGTAACTGGAGGGACTTATGATGAACGCTGCCAAGGAGCAAAATGGATTGAACCGCTCATAGGCCACAGGCGTCCTGATGAAATTGTAGTTACACCTGGAGCGCAAACCGCGATTGCAGCTGCGCTCAGTGTTCTGACCTCGCCAGGTGATATCATCCTCACCGAAAAAATGACATATCCTGGACTCCGTGCTGTCGCGAACCAGCTTGGAATTCTACTTGTCGGTGTGGACGGAGACGAACAGGGCTTTCTGCCTGCAGCGCTTGAAGAAGCGTGTCAGATACATTGTCCCAAGGCGATATACTGCACCCCAACCATCCAGAACCCGACAACGATAACGCTGCCATTGTCGCGGCGTCAGTCCCTTATGAAAATTGCGCATGACGCAGGCATCTATGTCATTGAAGACGACCCTTATAGCCTGCTTCTGGATACCCCAATTCCCGCATTATCCGCTCTTGAACGTGGGCGCGTTATCTATATTGCTACGCTCGCCAAGGTTCTCAGCCCAGGATTAAGAACAGCCTATGTTGCCCTTCCAAATCCCGAAATTCATCAGCGTTTTATCACCGCAGTACGGGCATTTTCTTTAACTAATGCCGGTTTGCTCAGCGCTCTCACTCTTCGGTGGATGCAGTCTGGACTAGCAGGGACTATTCTTGCTGGCATCAAAAGCGAATTACGTCTTCGACAGTCTATTGCCCGAAATATCTTGGGTGATCGTCCTGGAATGAACCCAAACGGACCACATATCTGGCTACATCTTCCTTCATGGTGGAACAGCTCTGACTTCGTCGCCTATGCTCATCATAGAGGGTTGGCGCTTCTACCGAGTAGTGTATTTGCAGTGTGCGGCTCTACATCAGAAAATGTTCGAATTTCTTTAGGGAGTATAGATAATATAGATGACGTTGAGAAAGCGATGAGAGATATTTCTATTATACTTCAATATAGAATGGATAATAATATTATATCGGTCGTTTGATATTTTAATTTCTAGAATATTAATTTTCATTAATATGTATATCTAAAAATATCAGTAATTATTTTGCATTTTTTATTATTGGTAGATTGGTATAGAGAAACGTCCATCTCGCCTTTCAAACAAATTTTCCGGTCAGCGCGATCTATGGCAAAAATCATCTTGGTCATCCAGCGACAGGCTGTTGATAGACCTCCGACTGGGGAGGCAGACGCCTATGGTCTGTTAGATCTTGGATAATGACGGCAACTGCCTAGGTGTCAGGTTGTGAGACGTCATTGGGACGGCGTATCGTGGGCTATTGCCGCTTACGCCCCCTGGTTTGACGTTGAACGCCGGAGTGATTGTTAATGCATCAGATCCATCCGCAAGCCCGCACCACACCTGTCGTCCGGGCCGAAATCGCACGCTCGATGGAAGGGACCGGGGTGTTGGCGCGACGCTTCGGCGTCAGCGACGAGACGGTGCGCAAATGGCGCAGCCGTGGAGCCGAGGGATGCACGGATCGAAGCAGTAAGCCCCGGTTACTGGCCTGGAAAACGACCGAGGAAGAGCGCGCGATTGTCTGCCATCTTCGTCGCGCCACCGAATTCGGGCTCGATGACCTGACGTTCGTGCTGCGGCACTTCCTGCCTCACCTCAACAGAGATAGCGTCTGGCGTATTCTTAAGGACGCAGGGCTCAACCGACGGCCGCCGAAGGAGAAAATTTGTCCCGTGCGCGGCGACGGCACATTCCGGGACTACGACCTGGGCTATTTCCATATCGACGTGAAGCATCTGCCGAAGCTGCAAACCAAAGATGGCGAGGCCCGTAAACGCTTCCTGTATGTCGCGATCGACCGCTGCTCACGTTTCGTGCATCTGGCCGTCTACGACGCCGAGAATGCTGCCAATGCCGTCGACTTTCTAAAGACCGTCAAAACCGCCTTTCCTTTCCGGATCACGCATATCCTGACCGACCGAGGCTCGTGCTTCACTGCAGACGCCTTCGAGAAAGCCTGTCAGAATGTCGATCGTCGGCGAACCAGAGCGTATTCCCCTCAGACGAACGGGATGGTCGAGCGGTTCAACGGTCGCATCGCAACCGAGGTTCTGCCGATCAACGTCGCACACCACACGGATCTCGAAGTCCTGCTGCATGGGTTCAATCACGCCTATAACCTGCGCCGACAGCGAGTTCTGGGCGGCCTTTCGCCTACCGCCAAAGTCGCCGAGCGCCTCAGGCAGAGACCACGTCTGCGTAATCTAAGCTATAAAACTATGACAGAAGTCAGTATCATGAACGACGTCGACCGTATCATGGTTTACGCCAATGACGTCTCACAACCTGACAGCTAGGGCGTAGGGGAACTCAAGACCAGTCTCTCTGGAAATGGTTATTGACGGGTGACAGGCTCAATGATCGTCGGACTTGCAGCCCGGGGCACGCGGAGAGCTGACGGCTTGGCGCAGCCGGTCGACCCGATTACGCAAGTCCCGCAGTTCGGTGATCGACAGCCCGGTCGCCGCTAACACACAAGCCGGAATCGTCTCGGCCTGAACGCGCAGGGCCCGACCGGCCTCCGTCAGACGAACGCGCACCTGTCGTTCGTCCTTCTGGTCGCGGGTGCGTTCCACAAGGCCAGCGCCCTCCAGCCGCTTGAGCAACGGCGTCAGGGTGGAGCTGACCAGATCGAGTTGTGATCCGATTTCGCCGACAAGTCTGCCGTCACTGCCCCACAGGACGGTCATTACTAGATATTGCGGATAGGTGAGACCGAGCGGCTCGAGCAGCGGTTGGTATAGCCGATTGAAGGCGTGGCTCGCGGCATACAGCGAGAAGCACACGAAATTCGACAGATCAGGTGTGGATGGGTCTTCGTTCATATCGTCCTCCATAAGTAGGGCCATTATATCGCACAATATCAAATCTTGGGCGATATTAATGCATGGGAGCCATGCATATTTTGATATTGAGCGATAATATCGCGAACGATATTGAGTGTGCCTCACAGGCCGATCGCAGCCTGATCGATACGGAGTTTTCCATCATGAAGTGCCTCTCCACAGCCATCGCCTTGGCTACCGCTATTGCCGCTGCCCCCGCGCTCGCCGCCCCCGTGCTAGAGCCCACGACCCAGCATTTCCTCAACGGCCTCGCCGACGCCCACGCCCCGGCCATCCCGTCGCTGTCGCCGCACGATGCCCGTGCGCTACTGGACGGCGCGCAGGCGTCGGTGAAGGTCACCGCTCCCTCTGCTCGGATTACCGATCGCGTGCTTCCCATTGGCCCGACCGGCAGCACGCGCATCCGGATCTATCGCCCGCTCGACGCCCCGAACCATGCGCCCGCCATCGTGTATTATCATGGTGCCGGTTGGGTGATGGGCGGCCCAGCCAGCCATGACCGCCTCGTGCGCGACCTGGCGGCGGGCAGCGGTGCGGTGGTGATCTTCGTCGATTACGAACGCTCGCCCGAGGCGCGTTATCCAACTGCGATCGAGCAGGATTATGCGGTTCTGGAGTATGTCGCTCGTCATCCGGTCGAATTCGGGATCGATCCATCCCGCATTGCCATCGCCGGAGACAGCGTCGGCGGTAATATGGTTGCGGTCGTCTCCGCCCTCGTTGCGGAGCGGCATGGACCCAGGCCCGTAGCCCAGATCCTATTCTATCCGGTAACCGATGCCGCGATGAATGATGGATCCTATCGCGAGTTCGCCGGTGGCCCCTGGCTGACAGCGAAAGCCATGGATTATTTCTGGAACCAGTATCTGCCTGCCGGCACTGACCGCGCCCAGCCGCATGTCTCGCCGTTGAACACGCCGGACTCCATCCTGCACGGGCAGGCGCCAGCGCTAGTCATCACAGATGAAAACGATGTCCTGCGTGACGAGGGCGAGGCCTACGCCCGACGCCTGGTCGAAGCCGGTGTGCCTGTCATAACGACCCGCTATAACGCGACGATCCACGATTTTGTTATGCTCAATGCGCTCGCCAAGACGCCGGCATCCACCGCCGCAATCGCCCAGGCAACGCATTTCCTGCGCGATGCCTTTACGAAGGCAAAGTAAAAGAACGGAGGCGGTCTGAAGCAATTTCCTCCAAAAAGAAATAGCGCTTCAGCCTCGCGCCAGCCGCAGTTTCTGCTCCGTCCCTCAGGCACTGACCATGAACCTATCGCTGGCATGACGAGTGCATATATAGTGCATATATGCGGCGTCTCACGGGGCGGGCAGCTCTCCCCGACGAAGTAGGTGATCTTCAGGAGACGCCCATTTGTATCGTGAAAATCGATTGCGCGAATGACCGATTTTCCGGTCCTACCGCCCAACTGCCGACATTCCGTTTCCCCCCTGATCTGCCTGTCCGCTCAAAAAACGTGAAGCGGACAGGCGACAGACGCCTCATATAGGACATCATCACTATTAATTCCGTTATCCGGAAACGGACGTCTCTAACGCTGAAGCGCAACGCTTATACATGCTTCGGAAATCCAGCTGGACAGGTAATCAATGAGCGCACGCACTTCTGAGGACAGCCATAAGCAGCTAAAGAAACACCTCAACGACTTCATGGCGGCCTATAACTTCGAGAGAAGGCTCAAGACGCTTGAGTGGCCTTACGAATATGTCTGTGAAATCCCGACTTCAGAGCCAAAAAAATTCATTATCAATCCACCTCATCAAACCCCGGGACCAAACACCTTATGTGTTTCCAGCCTGTTATGATGACCTCATGAACGCCCCTGGCCAGGGGCGTTCATGAGGTGAGATACAGCGCTTAACACCTGGTAGCCTGACCACGTTTTCTAGCAGGCTGATCTCGCCTCTCTTCACCGTCTCGAACAGTTGACGGCGGCCCGCTTTCGGGACCGCGAACATAAGAAAGAGAGAGTGATATGTCTGCGCAAACCGTCATTGGAATAGACGTGTCCCGAGACTGGCTCGATGGCTTTTGCCTGCCAGAAAAGCAGAGATTTCGTTTTCAGAATTCACCTGATGGCCATGCCAGATTACTGGAAACTCTTCAGAGTATGCCGGACGGTCTCAAAATTGGGTTTGAAGCCACCGGTGGACAGGAATGGGCACTCTGGCGTCTTCTCATCAGTATGGGACTCAATGCAGTCCAGTTGCCTCCTGCACAGATCAAAGCTTTCGCACTCTCCATGGGGAAACGCGCGAAAACCGATCAGATCGATGCGGAATTGATTGCGCGCTTTATGGCTTTTCGTCCAGAAGCAGGACGAACACTGCCGGATGTAAAACTCCAGTTTCTGCGGGCACTGACGGTGCGCAGAGCTCAGATGGTGGAGGCACGTAAACGGCTTTCTGCCCAGATTTCGGCGCGCCGCAAACAGGGTGTGAGCGCTGAACTGGAGGACATGGACAGCAGTCTCAAAGCATTTCTCGAAAGCCAGATCAGCGAGCTCGAACAACGGATTAAAAGCGTTATCGCAGAGGCAGAAGAACTCTCCGCGAAAGCAGAACTTCTCCGCTCCATTCCTGGTATCGGCCCGGTATCAGTCTCCATGCTTCTCGCAGAAATGCCGGAACTCGGCCGTATGACGGCGACAGAAGCTGCTGCCATGGCCGGACTTGCACCAATGGCTCACGATAGTGGCGCGATGCGGGGGAAACGTGTCATTTCAGGAGGAAGAAGATCTCTCCGTCACGTCCTGTTCCAAGCAGGATTGGCAGCTGCCTGCCATAATCCTGTTCTGAGAGCTGTCGCCAAACGCATGAAACAGCGGAGCAAGCCACATAAACTGGTGATCGTCGCTATCGCACGGTGTCTCATCACAATCGCCAACGCCGTCCTCAAAACAGGCCTGCCATGGCGCATTAGCTCCGCCGCTTAAACACAGTTGCTAAGGAGCGGAGGTAACGCGGCACCGCTGATAGCGGGGCGACCGGCCTGTTCGATAACCCCAAACAGGCAGTGCATGGTGCGCTGTGTCCGCCGGATTACTCATCAGCTTCGTTACGGTGAGACAGGACGGTTCTGAGTTTGTCGGCGTCCGCCGGCATTGCCGGATTATAGACGACCAGGGTCAGGTCCGGTCGGCCGTCGACCGAGAATATCGAGTGTTCGAAGGCGAAGGAGTCGAGAACTGGGTGATCAATGTGCTTGATGGTATCAGCGGGTGCTTCGGTGGTGCGTTTGCCGCAGGTCCATGACCCGGCAGCAGGGGCTTATCAAGCCGCTGATCGAGATTTTTCGTGCAAATGGGACCTGAGCATATGTCGACGAGGGGCGTAATCTGTGGCCTGCAGCGCATGTTCTGGATGTCGGCCGCCTTTACCGGCTGGCCATCGAGAAGGGCGCAACGGGTTCTGCCTGGAATACGGTGACCGAAGAGGGCGTGGCGATGCGCGATATCGTCGAGACACTCGACCGCCGTCTGGATCTACCGGTCCGTTCCCTCTCAGCAGACGAAATACCTGCGTTTTTCGGGCAGTTTGCGATATTCGCAGGCTTCGACATGGCCGCCTCTAGCGTCCTGACCCGGTAGGCATTGGGATGGTAGCCGACCGAACCGGAACGGATTGCCGATCTGGCACAGCTTGAAATCACGGACTGACGCCTGCTTCTTCCACCTCTTGCTAGCGCTATTTACCCAGCCCATATTCCTGCCGTCGTCCGACACTGCTTAACAGACACGGAGGATTCCAAAATGCATTTTTCTCGTATGATTCAGGCCGGCGCCTTTGTTGCTACACTGGCCTGCTGCGCGGCTGCACTGCCTGCGCAGGCTCAAGATGCGTTGCGCGTCGTTGACGCACGGGGACACCAGGTCGGTATCCTGGTCCCGGTCCAGGGCATCGCGACGACAGCGGCAATGCCCGATATCGACATGTTCGAGGCCGTTGATCGCATGATGGCACGCAATATGGCTCTCATGGAGGCGGCCGATCGGACATTGGCCTCGCAGTTGGACGGCGTCCTGCGCGCCGTTCCGGCTGTTGGTCACGACCTCCCGAAGCAGAGCATGTCCTGGCAGCGTTTCGAAACGGTCAGCACCGGTGGACCCACCGCCTGTATGCAGACGATCACGATCACATCGAACGGTCAGGCGGCGCCAATCGTTCATGTGTCACGCACCGGAAGCAAGTCCTGTGCGACGCTCCCCGCGCCGATGGCAGTTGACAATCTCGGAGATCAAAAGACTGGTTCCAAGGCTCTCACCCCCGCCGTCGAGATGCGGACGGAAGTCCCGACGAACGGACACGCTGGAAGCGCTCTATAAGCCAGGTGGTGGCCCAAAAATCCCAGGCCACCATCATAGAAGGAAAATATATTGATTTTCTGCGATCATCGCCATGATGGTTAACGGAAATCAACAAAACCCATGTAATTTTTGCCCGCAACACCGCCGCAGAAAATAAATACAAACATAAATAATAAAATTATTCATGAAAAAGAATCTGCATTTCGTGCCCTCTTGACGAGGCAAGCATCTCTTCCAATCTTGCTTTCGCCGGACGCCATGGGGTCCGGCATAGGCTCCCTGAGCCGGACAACTGGAATCCATGTTGCTTTAATCGGAGGATGTGGATGTCGACACTGAAAGGACTTTATTCCCGCTATCGCCGCTCCTTGCGCACAGCCGCCCGGAGATGGCGCAACCGACTGGAGGGAGGCGTATCATGGTAACGCGCCCCCTTTTCGGAGACGATCCGCTAGCTCCGCGTGTCCTCTCCGTGCTCCGCCGCCTGGGTCATGACGGACGTGGCGTGACGCTAACATTTCTGGTGGCCCATACCGGTATACCGGGGATCAGACTTCGCTCCACGCTGGAACGCCTGGTCCAGGCGGGCGCGGTCGCCCCTGCCGGGTGTGATCCCCTGGCTTCTGATCTCGCGTTCCGTCTTCCCATGCGGGCAAGAGCCGCACCGCCAGTTCCGGTCGCGGCGTAAGGCACTGACCGCGCCGGGTAGATCAGAAACGCCTTATCCGAGCGGAAACGCCGTCTTTTCTGGAACGACCGCACGAATGAGAGGGTGGAGCGGGGCCTTCCATCGGAGGCCCCGCGTCTCTGAAGGTGAGGTCGAAAGCAGAGAGAACAGGGAGATGTCGAGTTTTATCCATTTTCTCAACCTGAAGGCGCTTCAGGACTATTGGAATAACCATCCCCCCGTGCCCCGTTCACTGGGGACAATGCGGCCAGTTTGGTCGCACTCCGCGGGAAAGACGGAGCGAGCGGAACAGACGACCAAGCAACCTCGGCGCCTTCGGCAGAGGGAGAGACCACACGTCGCTGTCGGTCTCGTCCTCATGCTGCTGGTCGGAATAGCCTCGCCGACATCGGCTCATGCGCCGCAGGGTATGCTGTCGTGCGGGACAGAAAAGCAGCCAGTGAACATTCCATCCATGCCACTGGACCGCGCCATCGAGATGTTGGGCCGGCAGACCGGGTGCCCGGTCCTTGTCGACCCGCCCCTTATGGACGGCCGGACCTCGGCAGCCGTCAAGGGCACCTATACGCCTCAGGGCGCCCTCCTCCATCTGTTCGGGTCCGTGCATGTCGACGTCACCGCCACTGTTTCGGGCTTGAGCGTCAGCCCTCTGGATGCGACGGCTCTGACATCGGGCGACACGCGCGCCAGCCTGAGGACTGCATCATGACTCTTCACACGGACAGGCCGAACAGAATTATGTCGCTTCCGACCGTTCAGATCGGCACAGAACTGGCGGTCCTGCTGGCCGACTATCTTGGCGACGAGGAAAGAGATCGGGGATATGACGGCCTCATGCGTCGGGCGGCTGACCACCGGGTTTACGATCGGGTTTCTCGCTGGAGAACCGCGTCAGACCCGGAAGCAACGACCGTCGCCGTGGTCCGAAAACTCCTGCCTGTCGCTGACCGCGCGCACATGGCCAAGGCCCTGGGCTGGTCGTTGGGAGCCCTCGAAAACCAGCTGACATCGGCCTTGCCAAAGGCCGTGCGAGATCATGCCAGAACATTGTCCTGTCGTCTGCCACGCTGGCACCGGCTCTGACCCGGATGCGCGCCAGAAGGGCCACGAGCCCTTCCGGAGACTGATTCAATCCGCATGGGGGTTCGCATCCACATCCGAAGGATCAAGCGGTTCGACCAGTTCTTCCTTGTCCGGATCGATTGGTGGCTCCTCTTCGTCAGATGCAGACGCCGGAGGCGGGCGGTGCTCCTTCTCCCGAGAAGGAAGCGGAGGCGGTTCGAACGGGCGGTGAGCGCCCACGATCCGTAACGTGTCCTGCATGGGGACATTCTCCATCACTAAAAGAAAAAACCAGATCCACGTGGGAACTATAACGCAATTCATAGATGGTAAAATGGCTATGGAAGACCTCTCCATGAAACGTTCCTGGCAGAGCAGGGACTGGTCCCGCCTCATCAAGCTGTTCAGGGGCCTGACATTCTACGAGCGTTTTGAACAGGCGATCATTCTGACCCTGATTGCGCTCATCATGCTGGTAACCGCCATAGCGACGATTCATCTGATCGGCGCGGTATGGCATCTGGTCGTCGATGTCGGGATCGATCCGATCAACCAGACGATCTTCCAGGCGATTTTTGGCGCGATCTTTACTGTTATCATCGCTCTTGAGTTCAAGCACTCCCTGCTGGTCGTTCTTGCCCAGCATGAGAACGTCATCCGGGTGAGAACCATCGTCCTGATCGCCCTCCTGGCGATTGCCCGCAAATTCATCCTGCTGGATCTGCATGATGTGACTGCCATGGAACTGTTCGCTCTCTCGGCAGCTGTTCTGGCTCTGGGCATCGTCTACTGGCTGGTTCGCGAGCAGGATGCGCGTGTCGCGCGCGACGCCAGGGAACAGGCGCCTCTCGAAGATAATCCTGCGGCCCGCTGCGCGCCTGAACGGTCTTCATCCTGAAGAATCGAGGTAAAGGCGGTCTATAACGCCGCCTTTACTCAAAGCCCCATTACGTCCCGTGCGATGAGGACGTCTTCTTCGCCGTCTCTGGCCCTGACGGTACCAGATGATCTGCGTCGATGGGCCGGAACGGCGGAACGGGTTGTCCGGGATAATAGACCGGCCCCTTGTAGTTCTGATCCAACTGGCTTGCGTTCAAGCTGTCGACCAGCATATCACCTGTGCCGTCTTCGTAATGAGTGCGAGATCCGGTTTTGGGGACTGTGGACGGTCCCTCAGTCGCCCTCGCATCGAACGATGTTGCAGCCGCCCGTGCAAGATCAGCAGCATGTGCGTCCGACTGGCCCAGTAGAGACAAGCCCAGAGCAGCGCACGGCAGAAATATTTTCATCCTCTTCATGCTCATGACCTTTCGAGACTCTCCCCCGGCCGGATGAATGGCCGGGGGAGAGGTTTCGTCACGCCATCAGGCTGCCTCTTTCCGCGCCTCGATCTGGGGCACGGCTTCCTCCGCACGTATTGTAGAGGACGTAATCGCGATACGACGCGGCTTCATCGCTTCGGGTATCTCACGTTTCAGGGTAATGGACAGAAGTCCGTTCTCGAAGTGCGCATCGGTGACTTTCATATGCTCGGCCAGATCGAAGCGGCGTTCGAATTCTCTGCCCGCAATACCCCGATGGAGATATTCGGCGGCGCTTTGCGGCTCCGGTGCCTTTCGTCCTGTCACGACAAGAGTATTGCGCTCCTGTGTGATCGTAAGGTCGTTCTCGGCAAGTCCGGCAACGGCCATGTCGATGCGGTAATCATCCTCACCGGTCTTGATGATATCGTAAGGTGGCCAGTTATCGGCCGTCGGAATTCGACCGGCGAGATCAAGGGCATTGAGCATTCTGTCAAAGCCCACGCTCGAACGGAACAGGGGAGCAAAATCAACGGTGGCTCTCATAGCCATATCCTCCTTTGAGCAACATGGACATAAGATCAAAACTCTTGGTTTTGTCTGCCGACCCCTTCGGCGGTCGGCAAATTCAATCTGGGAACTCCATGCATGGTGTCAAGAGGCATCAAAAATGCAAAAGGGCAGGTTTGGGCGTCCTCTATCGTTCGCGTCTTCATTGCCTGCGCGTCTTCGCGAGTGAGACGGACCGATGCCCATTTCACGAGCATCATGCTATAAAGCATCATCGCGTGTTCAGAGTGGACCAGAACAATGCCTGATAGCGTCAGATGGAAGTTGTTGGCCGTGGCTTTCGCCGCGACCATGCTGAGTGCGGCTCCGGCGGAGGCCAGGCCGTGGATTTATGCTGGACCACCAGTTGTCGTTCCACCACCAGTCGTGGTCGCGCCGCCACCTCCGCCAGTCGTGATTGCACCACCTCCCGTCACGATCATTCGCCCCCCACCACCGGTGCCACCCTACGAAATGGTGCCCTTGCCACGCCGAGGCTATGTCTGGGAGCCGGGCCGCTGGTTCTGGACTCCGCGCGGCTACATCTGGCGAAGAGGCTGGTGGCGGCGTTGAAATGACGTCCAATTGGCGGATTTGAAAATCGGAGAAATCGAAAAGCCGTTTATTGATATGTCTTGGCCCGTAATTTCTGGTTTTTGACGTATTGATTGACGGTTCTTTGGGGTTGCTTTTGATCAGCGTTTTGAGCAGATCAGGGGCTGTCCCCCGCTGGATAGCTATGCGCTCGCGTTCAATCTTTCGAGGAAGAGGAAGCGGCGCATGTTGTAGACACGATATTGGCGAGCCCGATCCTCATGGTGGCTCGGGTGATGCCGACGGTCCGGATGAACAATCCTGTCTGTGACTTCTGATCGGCAAAGACGTGCTCAACGCGGGATCGGATCACCGATTTTCCCGCGTTGGATCTCTGGATATGCAGGGGCATCGGTTTGAGATGCGGTTTTTTTCTGTGACCTTTGAGACAAAACCCTCTTTGCCCATGAAGTCTTCGCTGGCTTTTGAGCGATAGGTCGTGTTGACCCACACCGTTGAGGCCGTATTGGTTTTATCCAGAAGCCCCTCTCTCAATCGTGCGCCATCACTGGCGGCGGCATGCGTCGTCTTCCATTTGCGGATGAACCGAAACTTCCGGTCGATGGAGATATGTGATTTGTAGCCAAAGAACGGGTTGGCGAGATCGCTGGGTGGCATGGTTCCATCGTCCTGCCGCTTCGCCTTCGTGAACTTCAGTGTCCATCGTGCATGACGATCCTTGTGCGACAGCTTTGCGGACTTGTCCTGCCAGTCTTCGAGAATACCTCCTGCTCGCAGATCAGCTTTCTCCGCATTGGTATTGCACTGCTTCGGAGCAGCCACCCGTGTTGCATCCAGGATCTGGCCCGACATCGGCAGATAACCCGCGTTCCGCAGGGTCGCGTCAAATCGGTCAAACAGTCTTTCAATGGTCCCCGCCTGGGTCAGACGCTCGCGGAACAGCCAGAGTGTTTTGGCATCCGGCACACGGTCCGACAGCCCCAGGCCAAGGAAACGCATGAATGACAGGCGGCCGTTGATCAGATACTCTGTCCGCTCATCAGACAAATTGTTCAGCGTCTGGATCACCAGGATTTTGAACATCAGTACCGGATCAAACGGCGGACGGCCGCCCTGATCTGAATAAGCCAGGGCCTTTTCCAGATCAGGGCGGAACACCTCAAAATCCACCGTCCGGGAAAACGCTTCGAGCTGATCGCCAAGTCCGCTCAATCGAGCAAGCCGCTCTTCAACATCAAAGAAACCAAGCTGTTTCATGATCCATGCCCCCAATCAGATCCGGAGGAATGAAATCACAGAAGAACCCTCCAATCGGGATCGAACGAAAAACATTATAGTTGGCATAACAAATATTATGCGACATAGCTTTTAGCGCCCAGAAGTCAAAATACAAGCGTCTCGTTTTCTCGCCGACCACAATCAAAGAAACAGCATTAAAGTTGGGTACCCGTGCCTGGAACGATAGGATCTTCCGCAAAGGGTCGGTTCAGGATGCCAAGCACGTCGTCTGCAACGTAAATCCGATTGCGGGCGTAGCCAGTTCGTTCTCTTAGGATCCCCACCTGGCAAAGCTGGCCAATTGCCGTGTGAGCAGCGGGTGGCGTAATCGACAGCAAAGCTCCCAGCCGTGGCGCCGTTAGAACCGGATAATCCGTAAGGATATCAAGCGCTCGTAGCGCTGCTGATCCCTTTCGAAATGAACGACGGGTCAACCATGCAGCATGCAGGGTTCTGAGCGCTCCACGGGTGATGCGTAACTCCTGAACCGTTTGAACAATGGCATTCGATACAAAGCCGATCAGAGGAAGCCAGTTTAGTTTCTGCTGTGCTTGTTTGAGTGCTGCATAATAAGCCTGTTTGTGGAGCTCTATATACGGTGAAAGATAGAGCGGAACTTGTTTCTCAGCTGCCATCATCAAGGGCAGCAGGAGCCGGCCCACGCGACCATTCCCGTCTCGGAACGGATGARCAGCCTCAAAATGAGCGTGGGCTAACGCCATCCGGGTAATCAAGGATTGGGTCATCATCTGCATCCCATCTTCCCGCATGTAATCCAGGGTATCTTTCAGAAAATGAGGGACTTCAGCCGGCGGTGGAGGATTATAGACGGAATAGGCAATATGCCCATTGCCGCCGATCCATACGACCTCCTGTCGGAAGTCTCCCGGAGTATCCCGGTAGGACGCATCATGGCCGAGTACACTCCGATGCAGGTTCTGGATCAGATCGACCTGAAAGATTTGACGGCCCGCAATAAGAGCCGATGGCACGAACCGCTCCAGAGCCAGCGCGTAATCCCGAACCTGTCGAACCACCTGCCCCCCCTGGTCGTCATCTTCGTCAGCAATAAGAAGTTCATCCAGGGTGCTATGGGTTCCTTCCATCGCCGAACTGCTGACAGCTTCACGGCGGCTGAGAATACGACTGATCTGATAAGGGTCTGGGAGAGAGCGTGCAATCTCATCAGCCTGTCCCAATGCCAGCTGGGCTTCGGAATGCACCGCTGTGATTTCTTCAAGAGGAATTCCTTCCTCCGGAAGAGGGAGAGGAAGAACCCCGTAGTGATGCTCATAAGGGGCTGGAAGACGCACCAGACGCTCACGGACACCACCGGATAGTTCAGTTCGCTTCATGCCCCAAACCTTTATCAGAGAACTTGAAAAGACAATCTTATTAAAGGTTATTAAAGAAAGCTTTCAATAATTTTCTCTTTTCGGGGCTGTGTGAAAGGTTCGCGGATATGGATGCAATCAACATTTTGTCCTGACGATGGACAGACGACTGCTACGCAACTAGGGCGCTGTGGCCCTGACTGACTCAGAGAGCTAATCCCCCCTTGTTGGGACACTGGTTGGACTAAAATGTCGTACCGCGTGAAAGTCTGGTGAGCAGCTCATCTACACCCTGGGAACAGGGGTTCGCACGTCCAATTAACGATCAAATCAACCGATTGTAATCTTGTTCAGTCTAGATGAAAGATGCTAATTATCGTGCTAGAGGCGAGAGACATAGCGCGCCTTCCGGCCTGTGAAACAACGGAAAAGTCTCTCAGACGCATTGTCATAATGTCCCGTTCGGAGTGTGACGCAAATCAGGCCCTGTGACTCAGTTTTCCGGTCGAGGATTTCAGATGACGATTTCTCTTGAAGCACTCAAAAAACAGGCCCGACAGGAAAGCCGGTCTGGCACATTGTCTTATACGCAAGCTCTCGAACGCCTCTCCAAACAGTACGGGTTCCGAACGTTTGCGGCCCTGAAGGCTAGCCTCTCCAAGTCAGTGCCCGCAGATCTCCAGCACTCAGACACTAAGAAAATACACACTTCTCCATGCGGGCTGAAGTGGACGCTGATCAAGCCGGTTTTCGTCGGAGACGTAGAGGATGCTCCTCCATTTTCCATGGATCAGATCGAGCCGATAGGCGACCGGCTGATTAAGACCACTCATTCCCTTCCCCTGCCGAAAGAGCTTATCGAGTATCTGGAGCCCGTATGGAACTCTTATGCTGCGGACGTTTCCAAGAGCGACGCCTCGTAGAGTACGTGGCTGCTCCTCCGTTCGCTGAAAGACTGACCCGTCTCAGTCTCGAACTGGGACGCCTGGACCAGGCGCTAAGAGCGGTATCAGTGACGCCTGCTGTTGTCTTCAGACAACGCCTAACTGCCATCCAGCGATACTGCGCTGTCGATGGCTGGATGATTGATCCCTGGTATCTCGTCGCTGAACTGCATGGTCTTGCTCCGAAAGTAATCGGGCAGGACAGTTTCGAGCGTGGCACGACCGTGGATACTGCCTCTCATGCCTTTACGCTCTGGCGTTGGCATGCTCACCCGGATGAGATGCAGACAAATGCCATTACCGAAGCCGAAGCGTTCCTGAACGACCAGTCATCCGGCTGGGGACCCATCCTCAATGCAGGCATCGCTTTTCATCGCTGGCTGGAGTCCGGCCGTCCCCGTGCTCCCTTCTGCGCAGCGTTAGGCCGCTACTGGTACTCCCATGATATTCTCCGGACGCCTTTAATCCTGACCGGCATCGAAGCAGTCACGCCTGGAGCGCCTTGGGAAATTGAGTCTTGGCTGTGCTGCTGGCTCGATGCTCTTCTGGCCGAAGTCCGTGAGACGCATGACCTCTTACGTCAGCTGGAGCGAGCAAAGAGGCAGGCGCTAGAGAGATGCGGCGCGCAACGTCGGCATTCGCGCGCACCCCAAGCGATCAATATACTGGCGATCCAGCCGCTCGTGTCCGCGTCCATGCTGGCGGATCGTCTCGGCATGTCACTGAAAAGCGCGCTGCAGCTTCTCAGCGTGTTCCAGGACCGGGGCATTGTTGTAGAAGTCACGCACCGGGCGGCTCATCGCCTGTTCGGTCTTGCCGGACTGGATCCCCTTCGCGACGTTGTGACACCGCCCAACCGACCCGTTCCCGGCCGAAAACGCGGGCGTCCGCGTAAGAATGATCCTTTCACGGCACAGTCTGTTCTGGCGGAAGAGAGTGCACAGCTCCAGCCCCCAACTCGGTTGGATCCGGTTCAGTTCGACTATGAGGATCTGGCTGCTGCCATGAATCAGGCAGATGAAGCCATGATGCGAAGCTCCCGGCTAATCGCCCGCCTCAAAGGAAAGATGGCGAGCTAGATCGTTCATCTGGTCAGAAAACCGCAAGAGATGACTCTTGCAACGGTCTCTGGAGTTGCAGAGCGACCGGAGTGGGAGCCGTCAGCCAGGTCTCGATCTCCTTGCGGCTTTCCAGAATGACGGGCATGGCTTTGGGATGATAGGGCGCGACTACGCCATTTGCTTCGGTGGTCAGGAAACCGAAAAGATCGGCCGTGACCTCGCCTTCCTTGAGCTTGCGCACCGAGGTCCAGGACGTCCAGATCCCGGCAAAGAAGCGGAGCGGCTTCGTGGCATCAGCTGCAAACCATACCGGATGAAACGACCCGTCATCCTGTCGCGCCTGTTCCGAGAAAGCCGTAAATGGCACTATGCAGCGATGGGACACCCCGAGCCAACGCCGCCAATGTGGAGAAGCCGTGTTACGAATATTAGTGATACCCCGGTCGACCTTGCGTCCTTTAAGGGCAAACGCCGGAGACGGCATACCCCACCGGGCCAGAACCAGTTCTCGGCCGTTCTGCCCGTGGCGCACAATCGGGGCCACGTAATCAGGGTAAATATCGGGCATGAAGGGAAGGTTGCCCGTGTGGTCATTGAGCACCTCCGCAATGGCGCGGATCTCGTCCTGTGAGGACGTCTGGGCATACAGATTACACATGATCGCTTCCTTGCTCTGAAGCAGGGTGTCCTATTCGGAATTGGCTCTCAGAAGAAAAACACCGATCGGTCCGCCTGTGTTTCCTTTTCAGAAGAAATAAAAGCTGTTGTTGTTTGTGCGGTGGACTTGTGGGCAGAGCCACGCCCTGTGGTCAGCTCGCCAGAGCTGTCTCCGGGGCGTGAGTGACCGCCTTCAGGCGGCTGTCCACAAATCCACGGTTAGGAACCGCCTTTCTGGCTAATTATTCCTATGCCCCGATGCTGGCTGAATACGGTTAGTTCGATTTGGTCTTTTGCACTCGGCAGCCTTTAGCCTCATGCCGCACTCACATAGGTCATCGGTAAAATGCTCCTTGAAGCAGCTCAGCAACTGAGGCGCGCTAAAGGAGACGACCATGACCACACCGACAAGCACTACACGTTCCGAAGCTTTTCACCTTCTGTCCCGCGCTCTTCTGAACATCCGTTCCGAAGCTCAGAGCGTACTCGGATCCAGCGAAACGCTCTCCCCTGAGCATCAACGTGTACTCTCGGCCATTCAGGCTGCTGCCGACGCTGTGCACAACCTTCCGCATCTGCTGGCCGAGCAGACAGAGTCAAACGAGGTCGTCCTTATCGGTGAGGTGACGACCGCGAACGAAACCCTGACAACGCTCAGAATGCGCTGATAAGCCGCGCTTCTGAGCCTGCTGGGCGGAGTGATAACGCTGTCTTACGCAGCGATCTCTCTAAAAAATTAACTTGCGTCCTGTGTTCGTTTGTTCTCTTTCTGTTCTCGTCAAGGAGAACAGTCATGACTTCGAACGCGCTGGCGCGTCTGCGCGAGCAGGTCCGATGCCTCGAGCGTCGGAGCCTGCCTCACTCTATTTTCCGGGTGCTGCCAACAGGCCTGCAGCCGGTCGATGACCATCTAGGCGGTGGCCTCAAAACCGCTAGCCTGCATGACATTCTGGTGCCCGATCCGCTTGAAATTGGTTCCAGCCTCGCCCTGCTTCTGCCTCTGCTCGCGCGCAGTGGCCAGCCTGTTTTCTGGCTGGGGGCGGTCCCCCCTCAGCTCCATGCCTGGGGACTGCACCAGACCGGGATCTCGCTCCGACACCTGATCTGCGTTGAGAGCGATGACGCCAGTGTTCTGGCTGTGGCCGAGGATATCCTGCGCGGTCCCGAGCGAGCCCTTGTCGTGATAGCTGGTCCGCATATCCCCTCCCTGACAGAAGTGCGTCGCCTGAATCTGGCTGCCGAAAGCAGCGGGAATACTGGCTTCTTCCTGCGCTCTGTCAGCGTCTCCCGCTCATCCGGAAAGGACCCCTGTGCCTGCGCCACACGCTGGCAGGTTACTTCTCATCCTTCAGCCCCTCTCTGTTTGCCGGGACTGGTTCTGCCGCTTCCCGGCCCCCGCCGTCTTTCCGTCTCGCTGTTGCGGGTGCGTGGAGGACGTCCTGCCCACTGGCTTCTCGACTGTCCTGACCATGCGCCGCTTCCTCGCCCTGTGGCTTCCTTTCTGGCGCACCGAGCGCCTTCAGCTCTGCCAGCAGGATCATTACCCCCCCGATCGCCCGCTTGTCGTGCACGCGCCTGAGCACAACCGCCAGACGCTCACGGCCGTCAATCCGGTGGCGCTGGCAGCGGGCCTGAGACCCGGCCAATCGCTGGCCCAGGCACGGAGCCTTGTGCCGGACCTCCTGTGCGTCGAGCAGGACACTGACGCCGATGATGCGGCTCTTCACGAGCTCTGTTGCTGGCTGCTGTGGCTGTCGCCCCTGCCCGCTCTGGATGCGCCGGATGGCCTGTACAGTGACACAACTGGCTGTGCCCATCTTTATGGTGGTGAAGAGGCCATGCTGTCTCTTGTCCGGACGCGCCTTTCCGAGAAAGGTCATGCCTGTTCTCTGGCCCTGAGCGACAGCGCGGCGGCCTCGCGCGCTCTGGCACGCTCGCGCCTCGACGGCGCCTGCGTCATCCCGCCTGGTCAGCAGAAACAGGCTCTGGACCGGCTGCCCTGTTCGGCCCTGCCAATTGCCCCGGAGACAGCATCCCGTCTCAATCGTCTGGGACTGACAACCATTGGTGCGCTTGCAGCCCTTCCCCGCGCGCCTCTGGCCAAGCGGTTCGGCGCGGAGCTTCTCACCTGTCTGGATGAAGCCGTTGGCTTTCAGGCAAGACCGCTGAGCGTGGTTCAGGTGCGAGACCGGATCTCCCTGTCGCGCTCGCTTGTCGAGCCTATCGGCACAGCCGAGGCGATTGCGACCGTCATCGACGCTCTCGTGCCGGAAGCCTGCGTCCTGCTGTCACGTCGCGGCGAAGGCGCACGGCAGATCGATTTTCTCTGTGTCCGTGTGGATAACACGGTCCAGGCCATCCGTGTCGGCACGTCCGATCCGACCTCAGACATGCCCCGCCTCCTCCGCCTCCTCAAGAATCAGATTTCCCGGATTGAACCCGGTTTTGGCATCGAGGCTGTCACCCTCACCATCAGCGCCAGCGAGCCCATAGAAGCCGGCCCCGCTCGCCCGGTACTTTCAGACCCAGAGGATCGTCTGGTCGACACGGTGCCCGCGACCCTCATCGACCGGTTGATCAATCGTCCTGGTGTTGCAGCCGTCTATCAGTTTGCGCCCCGGTTTTCCGCCTGGCCAGAAGACGGACAGTCTCGCGTTTCTCCAGGCAACATGGCAAAACCGCCTCTCGCGAGCCAGATGCTCTGGGCGCGGCCGAACATTCTGTTCGATCTGCCCGTCCGGGTGCGGGTCACTGCCCTGCTTCCGGACGGTGCGCCCCGCCAGTTCGTCCTGAAGCGACAGACGCATCGCATTGCTGCGGCCGATGGTCCTGAGCGTCTGCTGGGGGAATGGTGGCACACGGCCGAAAACTATGGCGCGATCCGCGACTACTGGCAGGTCGAGACCACGACCGGCCTGCGCCTGTGGCTGTTTCGCAAAGGCGACGGAACCCATGCCTGGTCCGGTTCGGGCGACTGGTTTCTTCAGGGGGTCTTCTGATGGACGCCCGCGATGATCTGATCCCGGCCAGCACCTCGGACGTGGCCGAAGTCCTGATGCACGCGCTGTGTTACGACGGACGCAGGCGAACGCATGACGCCGCCGAGCTGATGGCGCGTCTCGTAGCCGAGCGTCTGGTCGCTTATCTCGAACGCTCCGGATTTGTCGTGATGCGCGCGCCCACCAGCAACGCGCCTGATAGCAGCCGACACCCCCATCCCCACCGCCGCTAGGCCATGACCGCGCCTTACGTCGAATTGCAGGTGACGTCCTCGTTTTCGTTCCTGCGCTCGGGCAGCCAGCCGGATGAGCTGATGTTCCAGGCGAAAGCCCTGGGCTATGACACGATCGGTCTGACCGACTGGAACACTGTAGCTGGAGCGATCCGCGCCCATCTGGCAGCGCGCGAGGCCGGTCTGCGCCTTTTGCCCGGATGCCGTCTGGCTTTGCGCGATGGCAGTGCGCTCCTGGCCTACCCCCGCAATCGTGCCGGCTGGGCGGGTCTGTGTCAGCTTCTGACGCTTGGTCATCACCGGGGCGAGCGGGACGTGTTCCTTCTAGGATGGGAGGATCTCGTCGCCACGGCCCCGGACCTCGTCCTGATCCTGTTGCCGCCCGAGGATCTGGCAGCGCTTCCCGGGCACGTTCAGAGCCTGCTGGATCTGCCCGGACACAGGGCAAACGAGGAAGGAACCCGGTTTCTCGCGCTGACCATGCGCCGGCAGCCGGGAGATCTGGCGCGGCTTCACGCACTCGCGGCGTTCAGTGCAGCACAAGGTCTGGCCTGCGTTGTGACGGGAGATGTGCTCTACCACGATGCGCGCCGGCACGTTCTTCAGGACGTGGTCACAGCCATCCGGGAAGGCTGCACGGTCGATGCTCTCGGCAACCGCCGTCACGTTCACGCCGATCGCCATCTGAAAGCCCCGGAAGAACAGGCACGCCTCTTCGCTGCCTTTCCGGACGCCCTGGCCAACACACGGCGAATTGCCGAAGGCTGCACGTTCAGTCTGGATGACCTCACCTATCAGTATCCGACCGAAACCGAGAGATCGGGCGAAAGCGCGCAGGATACCCTGACACGCCTGGTCGAGGCCGCACTGCCGCGTCGCTATCCGGCCGGGGCGCCCCCTGAGGTCGAGACGCAGATCGCCCATGAGCTGAGGCTGATCGGCTCTCTGTCCTACGCGCCATATTTCCTGACCGTGAATACGATTGTGCGTCATGCCCGCTCACTCGGGATTGTCTGTCAGGGGCGCGGATCTGCTGCGAACTCGGCCGTCTGCTACGTTTTGGGCATCACGAGTATTGATCCGGTTCGCTCGGGTCTGCTGTTCGAGCGGTTCATCTCGGCCGAACGGCAGGAACCGCCGGATATTGATGTCGATTTCGAAAGCGACCGCCGAGAGGAAGTCATCCAGTGGATCTATCGTCACTATGGTCGCCACCGGGCGGCGCTGTGCGCCACCGTGCAGCGCTATCAGCCCAAGGGCGCGTTGCGCGAAGTCGGCAAGGTTCTGGGGCTACCAGAGGATCTGACCGGCCAGCTTTCCAAACATATTGCCTCGTCCCTGCCGGACCCGGACCTGTACAAGGCGCGCGCGGCTGATCTGGGCCTGAACCTGAAGGATCGCCGCCTGAGCCTGACGTTTCATCTCGCCCGCCAGCTTCTTGGGTTCCCGCGCCAGCTTGGGACGCATCCGGGGGGCTTTGTGCTGACAGAGGATCGCCTGGACGAACTTGTTCCCCTGATGCCGACCGCCATGGACGGCCGTCAGATCATCGTCTGGGACAAAGACGATATCGACGTGCTGCGCTTCATGAAGGTGGATGTTCTGGGACTGGGAATGCTCGGCTGTCTGCGTCGCGGGTTCGAACTGCTGCACACCGTGTATCAGACCCGCATGGATCTCGCTTCGATCCCGGCCGAGGATCCGCAGACCTATCGCATGATCCAGCAGGCCGACACGCTCGGCACGTTCCAGATCGAAAGCCGGGCGCAGATGTCGATGCTGCCGCGCATGAAGCCCAGGACCTTTTATGATCTGGTGATTCAGGTGGCGATCGTTCGGCCTGGGCCGATCCAGGGCGATATGGTCCATCCCTATCTCCGCCGAAGAGAGAAGCTGGAACCTGTCACCTATCCGTCCGAGACTCTGCGGGGCATTCTGGGGAAAACACTGGGCGTGCCGCTGTTCCAGGAGCAGGCGATGCAGGTGGCGATCAACTGCGCGGGCTTTACGCCAGGCGAGGCGGATCAGCTCCGCCGTGCGATGGCCACGTTCAAAATGACAGGCGGGGTCGTGCCGTTCCGCGACAAGCTGGTGAACGGGATGCTGGCCAATGGGTATGAGCAGGGCTTCGCTGAACAGACCGTCGCCCAGCTCGAAGGATTTGGCAGCTATGGTTTCCCTGAGAGCCACGCCGCGTCGTTTGCCCTGATCGCCTATGCGTCCGCCTGGATGAAATGCCACTACCCGGATGTGTTCTGTGCCGCCCTGCTGAACAGTCAGCCCATGGGGTTTTATGCGCCCTCGCAGATTGTTCAGGACGCGCAACGCCATGGCGTCGAGGTCCGGCCGATCTGTATCAATGCCTCACGATGGGACTGCACGCTGGAGCGCGGCCGGAATGGACGGTACGCAGCGGTCCGGCTGGGGTTCAGGATGGTGCGCGGGCTGGCGAACGGACACGGGGCGGCCCTGATCTCGGTCCGAATGCCGGATTATGAGAGTATTGAGGATGTGTGGCGCCGTGCCGATGTGCCGGTCTCGGCCCTGGAATGTCTCGCAGAAGCAGACGCCTTCCGGGTATTCGGACAGATGCGCCGTGCTGCGCTCTGGTCAATCAAGGGGCTCGCGGACACGGCGCTGCCGCTGTTTGAAGCGGCGGATCGGGGCCGGAACTTTCCACTTCCGGAAGTGATCGAGCCTGACATTGTCCTACCGCAGATCTCAGAGCGGGCATCGGTCCATGAAGATTATCGGGCGACCGGACTCAGTCTGAATGGGCATCCCGTCGCCTTCCTGAGGGAGGGCTTGCGAAAAGAGGGGATCGTGCGCTGTGGGGATTTGCCTTACCTGCGGGATGGGCGCCGGATCCAGCTTACAGGTCTTGTCCTGATGCGGCAGCGGCCAGGGACAGCGAACGGCACGATGTTCGTCACGATCGAAGACGAAACCGGCACAGCCAATCTGATTGTCTGGAAGGATGTGCAGGAGAAATACCGCCGTCCTCTTCTCGCGTCCCGTCTTCTGGCCTGCAAGGGGCGGCTACAGAAGGAGGGCGATGTGATCCATGTTGTTGTGCTCAGTCTGGAAGACCGAACGCCGTTGCTTCAGGGATCGGAGCTACTGAAGGCTCGGGACTTTCGATAAGAGGGTAATCGGTTCGACCGATCTTATTTCAAAAATAGAGAGATTCTTGTTGATGTTGAACCTGTGGACTTGTGGGCAGAGCCGCGCCTGTGGTCAGCCTGCAGGGCTGTCCATCAGGACGCGAGCGGGCGTGAAACGGCTGTCCACAAAACCATATGTTATAGGAGAATATTTTTCTTCTGCGCGAATGCGTTGAACCAAATTATGTATTTACAAAAATGGCAATAATTCAAAAAGTGACAATGGCAACGCTTATTTCTCGGAATACAACAAAAATCCGACGTAGGAAATTATTTAATAAAATCGTTATTAAATACATATTATTTTGTAATTAGCTTATATGCATATATTTAGGTTCGACTTACACATCGCATGGCGCATTCTAAAATTCGGATAACTCTGGGCTCATGCCGAACTATTTTGGCAATTCGGGCGAACTCAATCATCTGCATAACGATATTGACTTTTTTCTGCTTTGTTATTGGTACAAAGGCTGATCCTCAAGATAAAGCCGTTACGTTGCAAAATAATATCAAAAAAAACCTCTGAACCTGAAAAGTTAAAAAATTCCGCGTCTCTGTTCGACCTCTATTTCTGCGCCTTGACACCAGCCTGTGATGATCCAGTGCGTCTGGTATAGTTGTTCCAAATCAACATCCGTATCTGCATATGGATCACCATTTCGATTCCTGGGATAACGGAATCGATCCGCGCTTTTGTCGAATCTTTGGACTTCTTTAATTATACCTCTCAAATATATAACCAATTTTTCTTCTTCTTCTTCATATTCCTCTTTTCTCCTAAGATATATTAAACGATCAAATAATGATTTCAGGTCATGCCCTGCTATATTACTTGGATCTCCGCTAGTATAGGAAATCGCAGATTTAATGTGAAGTTCAATGCTTTGCCTCCAGAGCATTAAAAGCGGGGTCAGCAAAATGGTATCGGGTAAGCTTCTGTAAGCAGCATCCCACAATTCTTCGAAGCCACGTTCAAAGCTATATGCGAGCATAGCCCACGATCCAGAAAACAGATCATGGTCTCTCGATTTCAACAGCGATCGAAGTTCGGGCTGTTGCCTCATATACTGCTCGCCCAAAAGGCGACGCTGTTCAGATGACACTGTGTTTCATCCTAGAATTTGGTTAATCAGGCAGTGTAGAAATTACACTCCCCCAAGATGCAGCGAAAGAAAGCTCTCTTGAAACCCCTCATTCACCAGCGAATACGAACGCCCCCTGTCACTGCTGCTGACCCTCCTGCGGCTCCCTGTATCGTATCTCGATGGCCACCGAAAAAGCTGGCTGTGAGGTCCACGCCAGGAAGGGATTTCACATGATACGAAAAGGTTGTTGTGATCCCCTTTTCCTCAAGGAGTGGGGATTGGCTCGCTCGCTCAATGTCGAGCGGACCAATTTTGGAAAGTTGGGACAAATTCGAAGGAAGCCATTGAGCCTTTGGTGTAATGTCGCTTCTTTTCTTCTCAATGACTCCCCTAAAACCCTGAAATCCGGCCTTACTGCTTAATTCTGAGGGCATTGGTAATACTTGCTGTGCTTTAGGAGGCATGAAGTAAGGCGTAGGGTCGGCATATGACATCGCTGGCTCAAAAAGCCATAACGTCACGACCATTCCTCGCAGGCCCTGAAATCGTAAATACAGTCTAGACAATGATCTGTGCCTTTGACTGGAGGTGAATAGTTGCCTCTCGCCAAAACATGCCGCCTTGCATCCGTGCGATAACATCCGGCGGAAGAATACAATGTCGCCTTTCGTGACTTACGACCGGACGTATCCTGTGTAAATCCGGAGTTCCAAGCAGATTGTCGAAGGCTTCTGCATCTCTGTTCGTGACGTTGTTCAGATCATATGGATACGCGGGCAGACCGAGACACCGTGTCAGTTTTTCAAGGGCCTGACGCGGATTGGTAGCTAATGTCTGGTAATCCACAAGAATAAGCTTATTGGCAAAAGGACCGTGAAAGGCTTCCGTCAGAACCCGCCACGCGTAGCCAAAAACACCTTCCCGAGACAGCAGATGATCGAGACGGTCATGCTGCGTGCTTCGTTGAGTGATAGGGACAAGTCGTGACGATAAAATAGGATCTCGCACGATGAGGCGCTCAAGAGAATCAAGGATCCAGACGGGATCGCGCACGCAGCAGATCACGCGCGCTTTCGGGTAGAGCCGGTCGATTAATGCAAGTCGCGTACACCATTCCCGGCTCGTATCCAGGACAATTTGATCGGGCTCTGGATGATAATAATCTTCTAAAACGCCTCGGAGCAGACGCTTGCGTTGCTCTTCAGAAAAATCAGAAGCGTACTCCCCTTCGGCCATCAGACCCGACAGTCGAATGATCATGGGAGCGACAGGCGATATTCGGCCATGCGCGAGCACTTTTGGATTTTGGCTCAGAAGCGCGGCCAAAAGTGTCGAACCGGCCCGGGGGAGGTCAGAAATGAAGTGAGCAGGTGACGATGCGGTCATGGATAATGGTGTATCTCGGTTGGAGGAGCCAGGATCTCCGACCGCTAGGACACCAAACCGCATTGTATCAATACGTTGCGGAAGACACTTCCCATGTGCCTCAAACGCAACTGTCAATATTTTTCTTATTTTCCGCGTATGTGATTAGGATTTTCAAGTGTTTGTGTGTCTTTATGGCAACTTCTGAACTTTTATGTCGGTTTATGTCCTTTGGCTACCGGTGACGAAAAACATCTGTTTCCCGACATGGCCTATATCTGCGATCGCGCTCATGAGGCCTCCTAGCTACGAATGTTCACGCTAAATGGCCGATTTTTCATCGCGATATATGGCCACCTATGGGCAGTTATGGGGGGTAAACGGTCTGTCCGCTTCCAGCGCAGGAATGCTCAGAAGAAGACATCGATTGTCCTCAACGGGAGCTCTAAACGTGGCACATAATGTCCAGACAGACCACCATCACTCCCAACCACCGCCGAGCGTCTGGAACAGATCAATCTGCCGATCAACAAGTTCGATCCGGGCGGATGACAGGCGTGCCTGCGCGTCGGCGTAATTTGCCTGCGCGTTAAGGACATCGAGGAATGGCGTGCGGCCGAAGCGTTGCAGTGTTTCGGCATCGGCGCTCGCCTTGCCGGCGGAATTCGCCGCCCGCTCCAGGTCTCCCAGACGCTTACGTGTTTGCATGTAGACAGACAGGGCGGTCTCAGTCTGTTTTAATGCGAGTAGAATCGTTCCATCAAACGTGCCAAGCGCAGCACGGCCTCCTGCGCCGGCTTGCGCAATACGCGCGCGCGCCAAGACCCGATTAGGGAACGACCACGAGACCAATGGACCGACACTCAAACCAAACGACGACAACGTCAGGGCATGCGTTATCGACGTGGTACTCCCCACCGAGCCGCCAAGGCTGACCTGAGGATAGAGATCGGCTTCGGCGACGCCGATGCCGGCCGTCGCTGCGGCGAAAAGGCGTTCTGCCTTTCTGATGTCGGGGCGACGCCTCAATAGCGCGGCTCCGTCGCCAACCGGCAGCGGCAGGGCAAGCGACGGAATAGTAGTGCATGCCTCCAGATCGCGCGGATAGTCCGATGGAATGCGCCCCATGATGGCGGCCAATGCGAATAACGCTGTTTTCTGATCAGCGAGGATGTCTGGAATGGCTGCTTCGCTGGCGAATGTTGCCGTTCGCGCGCGTTCACTATCAAAGCGCGTGCCGCGCCCCTCGCTGGCCATACGCAACGCGACATCAAGTGTCGCGCGTTGCACTGCAACAACGTGTCTCGCGGCGGCCAGCGCTACGCCATCAGCACAAACGCGAGCATAATTGCGCGTGACAGTGGCAGCTACGATCACACGCACCTGGTCGCGTGCTGCCTGCGCCGCCTCTGACTGGTCGTGAGCCTCTTCGATTGCGCGACGGATGCCCCCCGCCAGATCGAGAGGATAACTGACGTTCATACCCAACGCGTAGCTGAAAGGCGCTGGTAGAAACCGGGTCGGACCTCCGATCCGCGAGCCAGTAGTTTGCCCACTGAGATCCGTGGTTACAGTGTGTGCTGCCTCTGCTTCGCGTACAAGCGCGTCAGCTCTCCCGAGATTGGCCTCTGCGATGCGAAGATCAGTGTTTGTAGCCAGTGCCTCGGCAACGAAAGCGTCGAGCCGGGCATCCTCGTAGAGATGCCACCAATGCGGTGGCAAGGGCGCCGGGACCACGCCATCGTTCCTGCCGCCAAGGAGCGCTTGCGTAACTCCAGGGCGATTGGCAATGGCCTCGTCGGGAACGCGATAATCCGGCCCAGCAACGCAGCCCGTCATCAGAAGCGCCATACATAGGGCAAAAACAGATCTCACAGGTGCCTCCCAACCACGCTCAAGGGGGTAGAGGGCAGGATTTCCACCGTCGCTGTTCGTCCTGCAATTAGCTTCGTGCCCTCTGGTACGCGGTCTATATGCAGACGGACAGGAATGCGTTGAGCGAGCCGCACCCATGAGAATGTTGGCGCGACTTTAGGCAGAAGATTTCCGGTGTTGTCGCGCTGGTCGTCGGCGATTGCGGCGGCAATACTCTCGACATGACCGACGATATCGGCATCGTCTCCCATCAGATGGATGCGCGCGCGATCGCCGATGGAGACACTGCGCAGTTTGGTTTCTTCGAAATACCCTTCCACGCGCAACGTCTCGGCGTCCACCAGTGCCATGGCTTGGACGCCAATGGCCAGATAATCACCAGGATGAAGGTCGAGATTGGTGACGGTACCCGCGACTGTTGCACGGATTTCAGTGCGCTGCATATCGATCTGGGCCACGTCGCGGTCAGCGAGTGCGCGCGTCAGCGCTGCCTCCGCTGTCCGGACCTTTGCGATGTTCTGCTCGTGAGCCTCCGTCGCGACGAGATCGCGTAAGGCCAAGTCGCGTCGTTCCTCCTTGCGCGCCAGATCGAGTTGCGCCCTTGCCTCTGTTATGGCGGCTTCTGCACGTCCGAGCGCCGCGGCCCGACGCGGTCGATCAAGGACGATCAGGAGTTGTCCAGGACGCACCACCTGATTGTCATGGACCAGAACCTGAGTGATGAGACCGCCAATATCGGTCGAAACCCGTACGACGTCAGTCCGTACATGGCCATCACGGGTCCAGGGCGTGCGCTGATTGCGTTCCCACAGATGGAGCGCGACAGCAGCAGCGATGACAACGAGCCCAAGCGTCAAGGCATGGCGCCCCAGAAAGGTGAGGAGGAATTTCATGGGAGAGATCCGATCGTGGAGAGACCCTGCGCGAGCAGGCTGAACACAATGGTGAAGACGGCAAGTTCGACGAACGGCCGGATAGAAAACACTCTCCACGCGCCGAGGACGGTGAGCAGACGTAGCAACGCAACGGTGGTTACCAAGGCGATGAAGGCGCCTCCCAACAAGCCGGGAACAAAGACGCCACTGATGCAGAGGTCTGGAATCATGCTCTGGCCTCGCTGTTTTGGACGGGAGAAAGCGCGAAACGCAGGTCGATGAGTGGATCAAGCAGGTGACGGTGCGCGCCCGTTCCGACGACAATGCGTGCGATCAGCTCTTCAACCTGCGTATTCAGTTCGTCGACCGATGGTGAACCTCTGTCGAAATGGTGCGCGAGATCGAGCAGCAGTACCTGGATGGCACTGAGGGGCTCACTTTCCAACTGGTCGAATTGCTCGCGAAGACGGCTCACTGCGTGACCGATGCGAAGGTCACGCACGATCATGTCGATCGTCTCCGTTGTCGGCCGCGCCGAAAGACTTAGACGGGGTCGCAGCAGGGCGATGCGATCGATTGTCAGATTGGTCCAGACGGCTTTGGTGGAAACCCTGCTTCGGACGCGATAGGCCGCGTCTCGGCGGCCGAGCCGCAGCAACCGGTTGATCGCGGTATCTGGGGAGACGGTCTGGAACAACGTCATAGTTGCCGCTCCGAAACCAACTCCCATCAACAGAGCGATGCTACTATTGATGGCTTCAGCGAAGTCTCCGCCATAAACAGGACCCAACCCGACGAGGATCGGGACAGTCAGCGTGATGCCGAGCGCCATGAAGGCGGTCGACGGCCGAGCTTGCAACGATCCTCCGAATAGAAACGCCGGTGCGAGAACCGCGATCAACACCGAGAACTCGAAGACACGCGGCAGGACGGTAAAGCTGTAGATCAGGCTGATCGCGATACCATAGACTGAGCCAAGCATGTATTTTCGGACATAGGGCACCGGTGCGTCCACATTGCCGAACAGGGCACAGGTGACACCCAAAACTGATACGGCCAGCCCTCCATCGGGCCACGCAGACCAAATCCAAAAAAAGCAGCCGAAGAGGATCCCCAAAGCGGCACCCAGACCTGCCCGCGCCGCCATCATCGGATCGCGATGGAAGACATAGCCAGTCGTTTTCCCATGGCCGTGGAATGGCTCTGTCGCACACTCTGCTGCGCTGGCTTCGGCGCCGAGCCGTTCAATATCGTGAAGTAGGCCGACAAGCTCGGCGAGATGACGGGCGATGTTGGCGACAAGGCCGTCGATCAAGGTGGCGTCATCGGCATGGCCGAATGAACGGGCATTCTGGAACACCCTGTGCGCTTCTGTTCCGCGATCATTCGGCGTGTCCAGAGTGATCCATCTGCGAACTCTGTATAAAAACTGCGCTAGCTTCTCAGGCATTCCAGGCGCATGGATGAGGGAAATCCGTTCCTCAACATCGGCGAGGAGCAACAACAGATGAGCCAGACGATCATGTAAAGTGCGCAACGTTGGGCCGCGTAGACGTGTTGTAACCGGATCATAAGGAAGATGCGTCGCCAGTCCTCGGAGCGCGAGCATATCCAGAGCCATTCGGTAGCGATCATCGCGACATGAGCTTTCCGAGACATTGTTCAATACATCGCAGGCCAGTCTTCGGGCATCATGCAGCGTCGCTGCCAGCTTGGCCTGAAACTGGCCGGTCATCGGCCGGGGGAACACATAGCGATGGATCACCACTGCACACAAAATGCCCAGTGCGATCTCCTGTACGCGCACAATGGCAGTGTCGAAGACTGCGGCAGGCGCCGCAACAGCAGGAAAGCCGATCAGGCTGGTTGTGTAGCCGGACAGCACGAAGGCATAAGAACGCGGCGTGCGGTCGAGTAGCGACAGAAACAGACCGAGACCGATCCATCCTGCGAGCACCGCACTGCACACCACTGGCTCGTTGGCGAAGGTCGGAACGATTGTGACGGTCGCGAGCGCCCCGGCCAGAGTGCCCATCAGACGGTAGAGACCACGACTGAGCGAGGCGCCCCCCGTGGGTTGCGACACGAGATAAACGGTGACGATCGCCCAGGCAGGGCGCGGCAATCCAATGCGAAGCGCTATGAAATAAGCCAGCATCGCGGCAGCGAAACTCTTGGCGGAAAAGAGCAGTGCTTCACCGTCCGCCATGAGGGTTGGGTTACGAAGCTGGGCGATGAGTTGCGGCAGAATCAACGCGGGTCTGATCCACCCGTCCTGCCAGAAGGGCCTGAATGTCATGCCTTGTTGATAATAAGTTGCAACAACTGGGTAAATTAGGTATCCAGACAATCAATCACTGAAAGCTGCCAATCCGATGTCGTACCGCTCCTCAGCTATCGCTTCCGTGGACCCGGACACTTCAGATGCAACCGCAATCGCCCACAGGCTCGATTTTGCTGATCATGCATCCGAAGTGCCGACGCACATCCATCGAAAAGGACAGCTGATTCTGGCATCTTATGGCGCCGTCACCTGCACCGCCGCTCAAAACGTATGGATCGTTCCCCCGAACTGCGGGATCTGGATTCCGGGCGGGGTGCCGCATAGTGCCCGGGCGACTGCGAACGCCCGGGTCGATTATCTCTTCGTTGAAAGTGGTGCGAGTAGCCTCCCCGATCATTGCTGTGCGCTGGAGATCACGCCGATGATCCGAACGATGATTGATCGTCTGGCTGCTGAGCCGAAAGATTATCTTCCAGATAGTCATGCCGCCCGACTGGCGCGCGTAATGCTCGACGAATTGGCCGACATGCCACGACAGGGTCTTAACCTACCCGTATCAGAGCATACCAAAATTCGTGCCATTGCTGATGCGCTGACAGCCAGGCCATCAGATCGCAGTACAGTGGCCGACTGGGCGCAACGTGTTGCGATGAGCGAACGATCTCTGGCCAGACTGATGGTTCAGGAAACCGGGTTAACATTTGGTCGGTGGCGACAACAGCTTCATCTTGTCGTCGCGCTCCGTGAACTGGCGAGTGGCACGAGCGTGCAGCGGGTTGCGGCCATACTCGGTTATGAGTCCGTCAATGCGTTTATTACGATGTTTCGAAAGGCTGTTGGCAGTACGCCCTCGCGGTATTTGCCTGGTGCAAACGGTCGCGAGCACTTTTCCTGATCGAAGGAGAACTGAATTTTGACCAGGTTGCCACTCATACCTTGGATTTGCCCAAGCAAAGACTGCACTTACCACCCAAAACCATAAAGGCTTGTCTTTTAAGTCAGAAAACAGGCCTAAAGAAGTTTCTTTCATAGTTCCTCGATCCCGTCACCCAGAAATGGCACATCCATCTAATAAGGATGCTTTGGCGGACTGATATCGGATATTCTGTTGTTCTCAGTTCAGGAGTAGAATCATGTTCACCCACGTGATGATTGGTAGCAATGACCTCGAACGGGCGAGAGCTTTCTATGACGCAACATTTGCCGCCTTAGGGGGCGTCCCTGGCGAAATGGATTCCAGAGGACGTCTCATCTACAGACACAATGGGGGACGGTTGATGATCACAAAGCCGATCAACGGAGAGCCCGCGACGGCTGCCAATGGCGGGACCATTGGCATTGCCGCCGCCAGTCCCAGCCATGTTGTTGCGTGGCATGACGCCGGTATTGCCCATGGCGGAACCAGCATAGAAAGCCCGCCCATTGAGCGCCCAAACGGAGCATTCGTTGCTTACATTCGCGATCCAGATGGAAACAAGCTTACGGCTCGTACCCAGACCACCACCTAGTTCACTGACTTTGAGGTGCTAAGAGACGTATGATCCGTATCGTTGATGAAGCTCGGCCAATTGCTCAACCTCTCGTGCCCAGTATTATCATGGGGCTCCCTGATATGCTTCTTCGGGGCGAACCGGCGTTAATGTCGTCACTTCGATGAAATAACCACCCTTCGTTCGCAAGTAGAAGGACCACGCGCCATGTGCGTTGCATGGAGCCTGCACCTCCCAGCCATCGGCGCTTAGGCGCTCATAGAGAGCATCGACGTCYTCGCGRGACTTCTGGATGAAACCAATGTGCAGGATGTCGAATTGCCTGGGGTAATTAAAGCCTTCGAGCTTGTTATCGAAATGATTGACGATCAGAACCAGCCCATCATTATCCTGCATGATGGCCATTTTGATCCCACGTACAACGAGAGTGCGCAGGCCAAAATACTGTTCGAACATTACGCGATCAGCCTCAGTATCGTGGGTGTAGAGGTTGATATGGTTTAGCTTCATGACTGTGTCTTTCCGTTGGTGAGACGGACACGAGCCGATCGCAATCTGGACAGCAACGACCGACCACGGGCGAGGCCTATCCTCGTCGTGTCCGGCCATGGCCAAGAGCGCGTTTATTCGCTCAAGCGTGACTGTCTCTGAAGAGACCACAGGTTATCACCATACCTGCATCGCTGTCTTTTTAGGCAAACACGACTTTGCTGATGCTAGCAGCAGCGGTCAAGCACCATCTTCAGTTATGTCCGTTTTGCAGACGCCCATTGGACAACAAGGATGGCAGTTTTTTCTGTACCTCATCGTCTAATTTTAATTCAACGCTCTCAGTGGAAGTGGATAACCGACCGAATAGACTTTCCTGCATGCATGAGGTCAAAAGCCTCGTTAATCTGGTTCAGATGCATGGTATGGGTAACAAAGGGAGCAAGCTCAATGTCCCCCTTCATCGCCTCTTCGACCATAGTCGGAAGTTGGGAACGACCTTTGACACCGCCGAAAGCAGAGCCTTTCCAGGCACGTCCTGTGACCAGTTGAAACGGACGTGTCGAGATTTCCTGCCCCGCTCCGGCGACACCAATAACAATAGACTGTCCCCATCCACGATGCGCAGCTTCCAGGGCTGAGCGCATGACATGGACATTGCCAATACACTCGAAGGTATGATCAATACCCCAGCCACTCATTTCGATCAGAACCTCCTGAATGGGCTTATCGAAATCCTTAGGATTCAAGCAGTCCGTAGCGCCAAACTGGCGTGCTAACGCAAATTTTTCCGGATTGGTGTCAATGGCGATAATGCGTCCTGCTTTCGCCTGCCGTGCCCCTTGAACCGCAGCAAGACCAATACCACCCAGGCCGAAGATAGCAACGGAATCCCCCGGCTGAACCTTGGCTGTATTATGGACCGCACCAATTCCCGTCGTGACACCGCACCCCAAAAGGCAGACATGTTCTGGATTGGCCTCAGGATTGATTTTCGCCAACGAGACTTCAGCAACAACTGTATATTCACTGAACGTCGAACATCCCATATAATGGTACAAAGGCTGACCATTATATGAAAAACGCGTTGTACCGTCCGGCATTAAGCCTTTGCCCTGTGTTGCGCGAACAGCAATACAAAGATTGGTTTTCCCGGACAAACAAAATTCACATTTTCCGCATTCCGCCGTGTAAAGCGGGATCACATGATCTCCCGGGACGACACTTGTTACACCTTCGCCAACTTCGATAACGATGCCAGCCCCCTCGTGCCCTAGCACGACTGGAAAAAGCCCTTCCGGATCGTTGCCTGACAGTGTGAATGCATCTGTATGACAAACACCAGTATTCGTTATCCGAATGAGGACCTCTCCTTTACGCGGAGGCGCGACATCAATTTCAACAATTTCAAGCGGCTTTCCTGCTTCAAAAGCGACAGCAGCACGTGATTTCATTTTTCTGTCCTCAAAGTATTCAACGGTTCGTCATTTTATTGATATGGATGGCGAAGTATTCAGGATATGTCTCGGAGATTATTTGGTGGGTCGATTATTTTCCCACGAAAACATTTTCTGTATCTACGTCCTGGACTGTTGCGATTGTAAAGGCATTGATTTCATTTGCTACCGCACAGGACACTCTGTGCAAACTTTACTTTCCAGCAGCATGTACGATGACCCAGACTGTCGCGCTATGACACAAGGGAATATGGTGATACTGTGGTCAGAGCAACGATATCTACTTCTCCAAGCATAACTTTATGAGACGCTTAGAGCGCACAGTTCGTAGTTCCGGATCATGACCGAATGTTCACGGCCATCTCCATGGCTCAGGTCGGGTCCTGCCTAGACTAAGCAGCTTCAGCCTGAGATGCAGGAACCGCATCGCTTTCATTCCCGGCCCGATGTCCTTCCTCCCCTTTTGATTAACTGACACTTATCTGTCTTAGAGACATTGCCAAAAGATAAGAGGATACCGAGAATTAAACAAACAAATGAGGTTAATGGTGGGTATCGATCATATCAATCTGGCCGGGCTTGATCTGAACCTTCTGATCGCTCTGGATGCTCTTCTGGATACGGGAAGTGTGACAAAAGCCGGAAAACTGATGGGGATAGGCCAATCTGCCATGAGCCATAATTTAGGGCGTCTTAGAACTTTATTTGGGGATGAACTGTTAACACGACATGCTGGCGGCATGCGACGGACTCCACGTGCGGAAGCACTTCGTCTGCCAGTGCGAGAAGCCCTCGGTGGACTTCAGGCCTTATTGGGACGTGAGACACCATTTGACCCAACCATAGCCGAACGTCTTTTCAGGATTGCTGTCCCAGACAGTATCGAAATGCTTCTGATGCCTCGATTTCTGGCATTCCTTCACGAAAAGGCACCGGGAATTCGCCTGCGCCTACATAACGTCGATCCTGAATCCGTCCTCAATGCTCTTGATGAGAATAAAATCGATCTAGCGATCGGTATCGGGCCTTTTAGTGGTGCACAAACCCATCATAAAAGCCGTCTTTTAATGCGAGACGAATATCTGGTCCTCTTCAATCCAAATATTACCAAATTACACCCCCCTCTCTCTCTCGACGATTTTCTTAAATTCCCACATCTTCTGACAAGCTTACGGCCCGGAGAAAACGGTGTAGTTGATAAGGCCCTGGCGTTCTTAGGACTGAGCCGCTCAGTTGCCCTGACAACGCCAAGATTTATGAGCGTTGCTCCTTTGCTGGTGCAGGCCCCCGTGATAGCAACTATGCACAGCCGTCCTGCGCAAATGCTGGCGAAGATCTTCAAGCTCACAACCAGTCCGCCTCCTGTGGCACTTGCAGACGTCAGGATCGACATGATCTGGCATGGATCTTATGGAGACGATCAGGCGCACTGCTGGATACGAGAGACTTTGTGGAAAATGGCTCAAATCCCTTAGAAAATATGTTTGAGCGACCTGGCCAATACGTTACGGCAGACTAGTTTTATAATAGTCCTAATGTGAGAAATTTTGGCAAAACGTAAATGATTATTTTCTATGGAAAATAGCATATCTGACTAATGCACTTTACTACCGAATCAGATGAATAATTTTATTTATTAATTTTTTGTCCAGTATAAAAATATTTTCTTTGTATGATCCTGGTGTAGAAATATTTTTTTCTACAAGGCGATCGTGATAATCGCCCATTTCTCCGTTGATATCAGCAAGATAGAGCGATATTTTATCGAGATAATGGCTAGAATGAAGAATGCGGAATGTATCATTGAAAGCAACACGACGGCTGATGATCTTTCTCAAATCATGAAAGTCCTGTGCCGTAATTTTTTCCTTTCTAACGATACTGTCGATTTTCGCGTTTTCCCTTTGATGGTAAGCAATCATATTTTTGTTGCTGTCCGGTAGAAAGCTCCGCATCTGAAATCGAACAAGTGCATAAAACGCTGGAAGTATTGTCAGGAATAAAATTGTCCCGATAATCCTGGTCCGTGCCATTTGCTGATTTTTAAAGGCATCCTGCATGTGTCCCATCAAACTGGTCACCAGATTAAGAGACCAGGGATACCGATGGCGTCGATCAAAATTTGCACATGCAAAGCGCAGATGTTTGAAGCGTGCGCGTACATATTTGAAATGCTGGCGCTGTTCGGCAGACTCTGTACCACCCTTTAAAAGGATATTGAGCACCAGAAAACGAAAGCGCTTTACGTCAACCCCGTCGTTTAAGAGTTGCCAGCAAATCCTGTATCCCGAAACACTCAGGTCCTCTGGATATTGAAAATAATCCCCATCGGGGTACTTGGCACCCGGGGAAGGAATATCGTCTTCCAATATATTCTGAAACAACCGATCCAGAAGGATGTGATCATAATGGGGCTTTCCGAGATTAATCATCAGAGATTTTTCTTATACGTGAGAGTGTGACGTTGAAATCTTCTGGCGCTTCCGAAAGGCCGTGATTGCAAACACGGCGCAGAAAAAGTGCAGGCTACAAATTCCGATAACATACGCCCATGCTGCGCCCCGAAGGCCAGAGTGCGGCAACAGAAAAACGAGAAGGATAAGGTAGAGAAGAACCGATGCAATTTGAGAGAGCAGAACTCTATGAGCGCGGCCAGCCATATATAGCAGGGATTCCAAGGGGAATGCGCCCATAGAAATGATCAGCGCTGGCGCCATAATCATCATCACATCTGCTGCGCTGCGATAATGATGGCCAAACAGTCCGATCAAAGGACGTCCTCCCAACCACACAATACCTGTCAGGGCAGCACCAATGGCTGCGGATAATCCGCCTGTTTTAAGGGCCAGGCGCCAGGGATGTGTACTGCCCGGATCCAATCGCATAATTTCCGGATAGAACCCTTTCTCCAGAAAACGTGCCGGTTTGACAGCGGACTCCAGAAGGGTTGTGGCAATCTTGTAACGTCCAGCTTGTACTGCCCCCAGAAAATCACCCACAATCAGGTTTCCGACGGGTGACCAGCAGGCATCAAGAGTCGTATTGAGATTGGTCAACCAGACAAATTTCCACACACCGGGAAGTCTTTTGGGGGCTTGAAGAAGGCTTGGCCTCAACGCGTTTATCATATTTTTTCTACGGATTTCGCGGACGGACAGTCCCCATAAAACCAGATCTCCGATCAGATCAGCCATATACCATGTGATCAGAAAAGAGACGAACGCACCTCCTGTCATCCAGCTGGTCAGTGCACCCAGCCCTCTCAGGGCTGGGGTAATAATCTGTTGTCTGGAGATCAGGTCAAATCGATCAAACAGTCGTAGAATTCCTGTCGGAGCGGCAGCCGTCATGGTCGGTATAAGGGTGCAATAGAATATCGCATCGAGACGATACGCTGGCTCGATACCGCAAAACTGTCCAAAGAAGACCAGAGCGACAACGCCTGCCAGCGCGCCAAGAAAACCTGAGGCCAGATCAAGCGCAATGGCAAACCGGATCGCGTCCTGTGGGGGCGCCGCATCCCCCAGCTCGAGCGGGCGCGCTCCAAATTTCAGGATCATTTGCCAGCTTTGGAATTTTGTCAGTGCGCCTACACCAATTGCAAAGGTGTGGATCAGTGTCAGCGTTCCAAACTGAGCCGGTGTTAAGGTCCGACTAGCGCAGATCAGCGCGCACAAACTGATGAGCGCCCCTAGAATTTTCGCAGTACCCAGTGATCCCGCATTTTTAAGAATGCTCCGAAACACCTGATCAGAATTTTTGAAAATCATGAGGATTGGACAGTATATCCAGTCTCTACATGCGAAAAATGACTTGCGAAAAACGGCTGTATTTCGTGCACGACCTGCGTCCAGACGGTCTGAAATGGGGCCGAGGCATCAATATTGACCATTCGGGCTCCACCAAATTTTAGCTGTTTCATGACTTCGGATTTGGTCTGCAAAAGCTCCAGATCGTGATCCGGTTTTCGCTGATGGGCAACCTGCGGCGAGACATCCAGATGGATAATCAGATCAGGGTGGTGCTCCGCCATTCGCTGGTACAGGCTTGCCTCAGATTTCCTGAGCCATGCGACAAAGAAATTACCTGGCTGCGCGGCAGACAGACCAGGCCCGTCACATGTTCCGGCAATTTCGGCTTGTGGATAGCGATCCGTCACAACAGTCAGGCCAGCACGGAGCGCATTTTGCATCTTCAGGTGATTAAAGTAACGCTTTAGCGAGAAGGCATAAACAACAAGCGCTGTCAGGGAGCCAGGGATTTTTTCTCCCTGTGTCCGTGTCGTTTTGGCTTTTTTACTGAGTTTTTTTTCCAGCATGTGACCGATGACAGGCAATTGCCCGATACGGCGTCCCAAATCTCCGGATCCAAGGCCCAGATAAACGTAGGTTGTTGGACGATCCTGGGCTAGTTCGATGCTGAGGTGGGACGTTAATGTCGTTTTTCCGCTGCCATCAGATCCGACAAAAGCAATCAATTTCCCACGATATCGGGGAATACGCAGAATATTTTTTGCGGGAGCCTGAAGAGAGGCCGGATGATGAGAACAATCTGTAAGGACGGTCATGACGCCGATATCCTGTGTTCAGGTGACGCTTTCCGAAGGATCGGGGCGATTGCGATTTTTGCCTGCTCAAGAATGCTTTCCAGAGGATCTGCGGAATTGAGGTCCAGCACTGGTGAGCCTGGAAATATCAGGAGAGGAACATCGTTGATTTTTCGTTCCAGAGAAGCTGGACGGTGATCGGGTTTGCGGATCAGGGCTGTCGGGAGATCAACATGCAGGCGAATGACCAGATCCGGAGGATAGTCTGCCATCCAGTCATAGATCTTCTGCTCAATTCGGGTTAGCCAACGAGCCATCCAACTCCGAGGCTGACGGGCCACAAGTCCCGGCCCATCCATGGGCCCCGGAATACTGGCCTGTGGATAGCGATCTGTCACAATGGCATAGCCTCGGATACGCCAGAAACGCATTTTCAAAAAGCGAGCCAGGCGACGCATGGAGAGCGTAAAAATAACGATGGATGTGAAGGCTCCAGAGCCTTTCTCTGTCCGGACAGAAGACGACTTTCGCACAATTTTCTGATCCACCCGTTTTCCCAAAACTGGAATTCTGGCAATCCAACGTCCCCAGTTTCCGGTCTGTTTTCCAAGATGGCAAAGGCGGGTTGGATATTGTTCAGACATCCATGCCAGCAGCGCGGAACCGACAGTCGATTTTCCGCTCCCATCTGCGCCTACGACCGCAATTAATGGAGCAGCAGGGCGCAGTGGAAACTGTCGGCTACCGAACATCATGAGCAGAACGTATCCTTTTAAGGGGCAAAAAACGGTCTCAAGCCGATTCCGGAAACCGGGTAGTTTATGGCGAATTGTAATATAAATTTCAAGATCCATGACCGAACGGTTCGGTTTTTTTTGATCTTGCAAAAACAGCCTCTCACGATCTGCTGAGATACTCCTGCTTGGAAAACAGTCTTGCGTAAGACGGAGAAATGTTTTCCGCCGCTTCAAACTTTTTAATAGTCGACAGCTTCCAGATTTTAATTTTCCCATTTCCAATGGACCCGACAGGTTTTGGAAAAGACTTATGACTGGCGATATATTTTTCGAGCTTCATGGCAGACCATGCCCATCTTCGAACAAGATCTGACCTCGTGAGGTATTCTGGGGCATATAGCTGGTGATCCATAATATTATTCCGTAAAGGCGCGCGCTAGAGCGTTCTGCTTCCCGATTTCAACTGGCAGGCGCGTATCTGTGAGCTGACGTCCCTGCCAGCCAGCGCCCATGGCTGTATAAAGTGCAATAGCATCGCGCAGGCGCGCCGTGCGCCCGACAACGGCCTGATCCTGCGCGGTCAGAGCCGTCTGCTCGGTGGTCAGGACATTCAGATACCCTGTCAGACCAGCGCCAAACAGCTTCTGAGCCCTGTCACGGGCCAGACCGGAATCCCGGGCAGCGTCTTCAAGCTGACTGACCAGTTCATCATCATGCCGCCAGTCGCCCAGTGAGTCTTCAACTTCCTCGAACGCCTTGAGCACTGTCTTGCGATAGACCAACCGGCTGGCTTCTGCTTCTGCACGGGCCTGAGCAATCTCGGCGGTATAGCGACCACCATGAATGACAGGCAAAGACGCCATCATCATAAAGCTCCAGGCCATACCGCCCATCTGGAACGCCTGATAAGCCGCCGAGGCGTTCGGGTTGAACGTCAGCGGGATCATGAACTTCGGATAGAGGTTCGCGACCGCTACACCCACCTGCGCGGTATCAGCAGCATAATGCGCCTCAGCCGCCCGAATATCCGGGCGATTGGCCAGAACAATCGACGGCAGGGACGCAGGGAACGTCGGAACCGTTGGCAGCGGTTTGCGAACATCCAGCTCCTCTTCCAGCTTGCCGGGCATTTCACCCAGAAGCACGGAAATCGCATGGATCAGTCGCTCTTCCTGCGAGTGGAGAGGGGCAAGCCGTGAGCGTTCGAGATGCTCTTCGGTCTGCGCCTGCGCTACAGCCAGTGTATTGCCGAGACCGTGCGTATAAAGCTTTTCCGTCAATTCACGCGAGCGCTGCGCCACATCAATGCTGCGCTCCGTAACGGCCAACCGCTCCTGCACGCCGCGAAGCGATACATAATCCGACGCCAGTTCAGACAGCAGCGAAACCAGAATGGCGCGACGGTTTTCAATGGACTCTTCAACCAGCCGCTTGCGCTCTTCCACCTGACGGGAAATATGCCCGAACAGGTCAATTTCCCAGCTCGCACGCGCACCATAGGTTAAAATCGAGGCGCTCGGTCTATTGACCGAATTACCATTGGCATCAAGAGTACCTGGACGGACAGGCCAGTTATCGACATTGATGGAGTGACGGTCATCACCGCCGCCCATAGCCGCATCAAGCTGCGGATACCAGGCTGCCTGCGTCTGTCGACGGACAGCACGCTCGGACACGATATGCTGGGACGCAATCTGAAGGTCGTAGTTCCCTTTGATCGCCTGCTCGACCAGTTCGTTCAGCATAGGATCGTGGAATTGCGCCCACCAGTCCTTCATGTCCGCTTCCGTGCGGGCAATCTCCTCTGCCGTCACCGAGTGAGGCTGCTCAACGAAAGAGTCAGGCACCTTGATCCTGTCTGGCTTGAAATTCGGCCCGACAGTGCAGGCCGTAAGCGACAGACAGGTGCTAAGAGCGAGGGTAAGGAGTTTGCGGGACATAATCAGAGATGATTCTGCAGCCAGGTGGTCAGCTTGCCACGGGCGCCMGGCGTTTCGCGGCCGATCGTGACRGTYGCGGTCATACCGGCCGCAAGGGTGATTTYCGGCGGAACGTTATCCAGTTCCAGACGAACCGGAATACGCTGCGCCAGTCGGACCCAGGTAAAGATCGGATTCACGTCCGGCAGACCCAGACGGTCAGACACGCCGTTACGATCATTAATACCACGACCAATGCTGACGACATGCGCAGGAAGGATCTGCTTGTATCCCATCAGCTTCACACGGGCTTCGTCACCAACATGCACGCCGTGCATCTTGGTTTCTTCAAAGTATCCGTTGATCCAGTAACTGTGCGCGTCAATCACTGCCAGACCAGGCTGACCAGCATGGGCATAGTCACCGACACGAAGATTGAGGTTGGTAATGTACCCATCAACTGGCGAATAGACTGTCGAGCGCTGAAGATTGAGCAGAGCGGTATTCAGTTCAGCTTTCGCCGCATTGACCTTGGCCCGCTGCGTCTCGACATTCGAGTTGAAGTCTTCCTGCTCTTCAGCAGAAACAATGCCACCCAGCCCCATACGGCGCTTGGCGTCGGAGGAGCGAAGCTTCAGGTCTTCTTCCGCACCGGCAAGACGCGCACGAGCCGCATCAATATCAAGGCGGAAACGCACCGGATCAAGCACGAACAGCGGATCACCGCGATGGACGAACTGGTTATCCACTACGGGAACAGAGACCACTGTTCCTGACACTTCAGGGGCTGCATCCACGACATAAACGCGAACACGACCATCTCTGGTCCACGGCGCGAGAACGTAAATGTCCCACATGGTCCGGCCAAGGCCGATAGCCATGGCAAGGACAATCAGAGTCAGCAGAACGCGGATCACACTGCGGGTCCAGTTCATAGCCGACCCCTCCTAGACGTAAAGGATGAGCAGACAGAGAACACAGACATAGAGCGCTATTTCAAATAGAGCGACGTGCCAGAACCAGCTTAAGGCGCCGGTCCGCCACAGAATGCTTCTCAACAGCAATGTCACGAACACTGCTGCAACGGCATAGATTGAAAGGGGTGCAACAAAGACGCCGAAGAGATTAACTTCCGTCAGCATCTGCTCCCCCTCCCCGTTGATGAAATATTACCTGCGTGTTGGTTCACGTCTCACTCATCGCACGTCAGCCCCAGCAGAAATCCTGAGCCGACAAGATTAAAAAATTTTCCAAGCTCGCTCAAAACAAGCTGAAATCTATTTCCTTGGCGTCGTTTGTCATATAAAAAGGTTACATGTCAACAGATGATATGGAATCGGAAATGTCGAAATCTTTTACAGCCGCCTGCCTGGACCAGACGCGCTACCATGATATTTCCTTAACGTTCCACGTCATGCGTCTGGCAACCTTATGGCGTACGCATTTGGACCGGGTTTTGCGCCCCAATGGCCTGACGCTGGCGACCATGCGTCCCATGGCCTATCTGATGACCTCGAAAACGCCGCTAACGCAAAGCGATCTCGCTTCTTTGATCGGGGTCGATCGATCCGCTCTGGTCCGTCTGCTGGATGTTCTGGAAGCAGAAGGTCTGGTTATTCGCCAGACAGACACTCAGGACCGACGCCTTAAGATGGTTCTTCTGACATCCGAAGGTAAAAAACAGTGCAAGCTGTTTCATCGCCTGGCTGCTGACCTGGAAGCAGAGCTGACAACCGGATTGTCCATGAGCCAAAAGCTCACCCTGACAAAAGATCTGGATATGATGGAAGCGCTTCTCTCTGTTGATCATGGCGCGTCTGTATGACAACCATCGTTCGGAAGAAGCTTTGGTCGCCACAATCATTCTGGTTTTCAGAAGCACGATGGAGCGGGTTTTTAAAAACCACTGCTTTTACCGTTCGAGTGTGTCTCTCGATCGGCTTGGCTTTGCTGGTAGCATTTGTTGTTCAATTGGACTCTCCGATGAGTACAGTGACAACTGTGGTAATTGTCGCACATCCTATGGTTGGTGCACTGGTTTCCAAAAGCATTTGGCGCGTTTTGGGAACAGTGTTCGGAGCGGGTTTGAGTGTAGCCATTATGGGCTGTTTTGTTCAGTCTACCTGGCTTTATTTCGTGGCCTTGGCTCTCATCGTCGGACTAGCCTGCATGACCGCAAGTCTTCTAAGGCTGTATCGGGCTTATGCCGCTGTTCTGACGGGATATACAATCATCATTGTCGCATTTTCGTCATTTTCTCATCCTGAGAGCGTCTTCATGTCTGCGATGATGAGATTATCTGACGTGGTCATCGGCGTGGTGAGTACAGCCGTTGTTTTTTTAGCAACGTCTCCACGTCGAAGCCAACCCGTTCACGGGGCATTGAATGACGCTTTCCTAGCGGTTCTGGAACACGCAAAATCGTTTCATAGCAGTCTTACAGCTCTCTCTGTCGATGACGATTCAGATTTCAGAACGCTTCCTGTTGCACTCTATGATAGCCGTCAGGCCGTACTAAAGAAAATAACGGCACTGACGCCATTGCTGGAATATGCAGCATCCGATAATCCTGAAATCAAAGACCATCTTTCAAGCTATAAAATGGCGGTCCATCAAATGGCCGGTGTGATTGCGGGTTATCATCCCCACTGGAGCAACCTACACCAACCTCACGCCCGGTTTTACGAGATCCACGCCTACACAACACGTATGTTAAAAAACGTGATCGACGGTATAAAAAATCCGTCATGGCGGAACGATCCGGAATCAATCTTAAAAGCACTTGACCAAGGTATTCAGTCTCTAGAGTTATTTGAGGCAGAAGAAATGCTTACGGCCGCCAGTCTTGCATCTGTGCATAATGTCGAAAATCTTTTGTTGGCATTACGTCGCATCATCGAGGACCTCACAGAGAAAAAAAATCGGGTTCCAATGCGCGTATCTCCTTATCTGGAATGGCCGACAGCGCTCCGTAATGGAGCAAGAGGCATCCTGATCACGCTGCTTGCGACATTCATCTGGTATGTAACAGCGTGGCCGAATGGTCCTATGATGATGATGTATGTCATTGCAGCATCCAGCCTGCTTTCTACGGTGCCCTCAGCATCGAAGGCCAGTATGGCTATGGCGATAGGAACTGTGCTGAGCATACCTGCGACATGGATCTATCACGTTTATGTTCTGCCACTTATTAGCGGATACTGCTTGCTCTGGCTGAGTTTGAGTTTTTTTCTTTTGCCGGGAATTTGGCTACAGTTTCATCCGAAATATAGCATTGGTGCTTTCGGATACGCTGTCTTTTTTGCAATACAGTCTCTCGTAACCAATGAAATGGTTTATGATGATATCGCCTTAACAAATACCTGGATGGCCATTATCTGTGGTGCCGTTCTTCTGGTGCTCGTATTTCGAGTCTTTCTTCCTCCAAACCATGAATCTGATGCCAGAGTGATTATGAGATCATTGCGCAGAAGCGTGAATTTGTTAGCGACATCTTCGTCCCATCGTTTGCCTTTCGCAGAACAGTGGCAGGGAGATCAAATCCAGAAACTATCGCGATTGGCATTGAAACTGTCATTCCTGAGCCAGAAAGACCGTGCTCGGGACGTCCTGGATCGCGCCTTTTCTTTAGTGTCGCTCGGTAAGCTCATTCTGGAATTACGGCAAAATGCAGAAAATCCGTTCGAGAAAAGAGCCGTACGGATGTTTCTACAAGATGCCATCATAAGACGTCAGGAAATAACCTACGAAGCTTTTGGGAATAGAACCCTGTCAAGTGGCATCGAACAAATACAGTTTATTTTAAAAAATCTTCAGGAGATATAACATGTCTATCAAATACTGGAGAATTTTAGCTTTTGCCTTGGTATCATCATCATGTTCAGCGCAGGTTCAAACGAATGAAAATCAATCTTTTTCGATAGCTGACAAAAATCATGATGGAAGAATCTCTTTCGACGAGTTTGAAGTTTATGTTCGGGATTATCTTCGTGAGAAAAGTAGCTTTGAAGCGTCCGGATTTTCTATGCTATCCCATTCAACGCAAGAGGCAGTGCTAAAAGACCATTTCGACAAAATGGACGTCGGACATAAAGGTTATCTCCTTCCCAACGAATGGAAGAGATAGGGAAATTCCTCCGAAAAAAATTAGAGTTATTTACCATCCATTAATTTCCTACTAGAAAATATGGTAGTAACGGATGGTAAATAAATAGAATAGAAGGAAACTTTTCTATTAAAGATAACAGATATTCTTTCTATTTTTTTGTCATTCAGTATTCTGCTCGGTAGAGCTTGGCTTCAATCCAGTCCACGATATCCTCGGGTTCAGGAACTTGAGCCAGGCCCGATTTGAAGATTTGACGCGCGACCTTGATGGCCGTGTTGATCTCTACACGCAGGACATCTTTTTGCGGCGGGAAAAGCAGACCGTGGGCCCGTTGCTCCGGTGTGACCTGTTCAGCGGTCGCTCTGGCGGCTTCAAGGAAGACCTCGTCGGTGATGCGTCTTGCCTGTGTTGCCCAGACAGCCAGTGCCACGGCGGGGAAGATATAAAAATTATTGGCCTGCCCGGGGGTGAGCGTTTTGCCATTCAAAGTAACATCGTCGAACTGGACGCCAGCAGCGAAGAGGGCCCGGCCGTCTGTCCATCGATAAGCCTGTTCTGCGGTACATTCCGCCTTGTCGGTGGGATTGGAGAGCGCGAAAATAACGGGCTTGTCGTTAATGCTCGCCATGGTGCGAACGACTTCCTCGGTGAAGCCACCCGCGTTTGTGCTGACGCCGATCAGGACAGTGGGCTCAATGCCTTTGACTGCTTCCGCAAGGTCTTTCGTCGATGCATGGGCGTGGGCGAACACTTTCTGCGAGGGATTAAGATCCTGCCGCGAAGATTCGATCAGGCCGTTGATATCCATCATGGAAATACGGGCTCGGGCGTCAGCTTCAGAAAGACCTTCGTCCTGTAATGCACTCACGATCATATTCGCGATACCGATCCCCGCAGACCCTGCACCGTAGAACAGGATACGCTGTTCTTTCAGCGCCTCACCCTTGATCGACAGGGCGGTGTCGAGGCCCGCGATCGTAATGGCCGCAGTCCCCTGAATGTCGTCATTATAGCAAAGGATCTTGTCACGATATCGCGCCAATAGGCGGATGGCATCGTCTCCTTTCCAGTCCTCAAAATGTAGGCAGCAACGAGGATAAAGTTCTTGAATGGCTGTAACGAGTTCATCGACGAATGCGTCGAGTTCGTCTGAGGATGGAGGTGCCTGCCGCAGACCGAGATAGAGTGGATCGTCAATCAGCTCCTGATTGGTTGTACCGATATCCAGTAACATTGGCATCAGGCCCTGAGGTGGGATGGCGGCGCAGGCCGTGTAGAGCTGCAGTTTGCCGACTGGGATCCCCATGCCATTGGCTCCGATATCTCCGAGCCCCAGAATACGGCCGCCGGAACTGACGCAAATGAAGCGCACATCTTTTTCAGGCCAGTTGGCGAGCACATCCTTCACATGACCTTCATGGCGTAGCGAAAGATACATGCCCTGTGGTCTCTCGAAGAGACGGCTGTACTGACGGCAGGCATCAGCGATTGTCGGATCGTAAACAATGGGAAGAAAGCGCTTCGGATCAGACATCACAACCTTGAAGAACAGGGTCTCGTTACGCTGTGACAATCCGTTCAGGTGCAGAAAGCGCTCGAGATCGCTGCTCTTGCTGTCAAGCTGCCATAGGACGCGCTCCATCTGCCGATCAAGGGTTTCGATGGCGTCTGGCAGGAGGCCAAGCGTACCATTCGCGTACCGTTCCTCATTCGTGAAGGCAGTTTCGCGGTTGTGAACCGCGTCCAGAAGGGGGGGGAGTGAAGATACAGTGCGATTGTACGTCATGTCTGTCTCCATTCATTGATGAACTTATAATGGATGTGCGTTTATCGCGCTGGTAGTCGCATAAAAGACATTGTATCTGTGTTCAAAATGCAAAGATGGCACTCTCAATGCACGATGACGCCGGTGATCTGAGATTTTTCGTACTTCTCGTTGAAGCGGGAAATCTGACTGCAGTCGCGCGTCACCTCAACGTTTCGGCAGGAGCTTCCAGTCGAAGGCTGGCCCGGCTGGAGGAGCGGCTTGGCGTACGCCTGGTCACAAGGACATCAAGGCGCTTCGACCTGACGGACGAAGGACAGACGTTTTATGAGCGTGCTGCAGAGATCATGATTGATATCGAGGCGGCTGAAGCAGAGATTTCTGCCCACCAGCAAGAGCTTCGCGGTGTCCTGCGGATCGGAGCGCCCCTTGAACTGGGACGCCGCCGTTTGGCTGATTTTATCAGTGAATTTGCCGATCGTTTTCCGAAGCTGCGTGTGCATCTCCTCCTGTCAGACGAAGGACTGGATGTCGTTAACAGTCGCCTTGACCTGGCCATTCGGATTGGAATGCCAAATGAAGCGGGGACTGTCGCGACGAAGATCATGAATAGTGAACGGATCATCTGCGCTTCTCCAGCCTACCTCGAGAGGTTTGGCATGCCGACCACCCTTGCCCAGTTAACTGAGCACCGTTGTATTTGCCTGATGCGAGGGCATGAACTGGGGATGCTCGACCAGTGGAGACTATCTCGTTCGGGAGAAGATCAGATTGTCGAGGTAACTCCTCATCTCTCGACGACGAGCGGCGAAGTGGTGCATGACTGGGCCCTCAAGGGCAAAGGTATCGTGTTCAAAGTCTTGTGGGACGTCGGCGACGACCTGCAACGCGGCAGGCTGGTCCGTCTTTTTCCGGAGTACCAGGGAGAGACGATCGGATTGTTTGCAACGATGCCCAGCCGACGCAACGTCCCGCTACGCGTTAGAGCTTTTCTTGATAATCTAAGAGACTTCTTGGCGCCTCCTCAGTCTTGAGCGTATTCGGGGAGGTGAAGAGCGATCAGAAGGGCCGATCGCAAACAGTGCTGTCAGCTGGAAAGTTCTAAAAACCCCCTTGGTTATGATGGGTCCTCGATGATTCACTTTTTTATCTTGTGATGAGGGGGGTATTTGAAGCAGCCAGATTTCTTTAATGTTGAAAAATGGATTGCTCGACTGAGTAGGCTGGGTAATCAATTCGAAGCATTTTCTCGGACTGTGAATTTTGAAGTGTTCTGCCCTGATCTGGAGATGTCTCTGACCTGTTCAGACGGAAGAAAAGGCGGTCATTTCCCGTTTGATGCAGTGTTGGTATTCAAGATCCTGGTAATCTAGACGTTGTACAATTTTCCTGATGAGCGGACGGCATATCTGATCAACGATCGCCTGTCGTTCATGCGTTTAATGGGATTGGGGCTGTCGGACCGTGTGCCAGATGCCAAAACAATCTGTTCATTGGGTTCTTGGCTAAAAATCCCATGTCTCCATCAACCGGAAGTTCCGATTCATCCGGAAATGGAAAACGACGGATGCCCCCGCCAGTGATGGTGTGCGGTTGAGAGAGGGGCTGCTGGAAAAGACCACTACCGCTTCAACGGTACGGGCAGATACGGTTAATTTCTTAAAAAGCGATGAAGACTCCATAAAAAACAAATGTAGAATTATATTTCCATATCTCATCAGATAATCTAGTAAATAATTTTTCAATAAATTAAATATAAGAAAAGCCTTAATAATAAAACAATGAACAAATGTTGATTTATTTATAAACCAGAGAATATTAATATTAATTAATGAACCAAATATGATGTTTTTACAGAAACCATACATTCTGTAATTCATCACGCATACATCGTTGCTCTTTGCAACATATCGCGCTAAGACGTGTCAACGATAAATTAACGGAAGGATAAAAGATGTCGCTGCTATATGGATACGACCATACTGTCACGAAAAGCGGGAGTTACACCCTTGTTCCAGCTTTGCCTGTCCTTGGACTAATATCCATTGGCGGAGCGAGCGCTAATTTTTCAGGCAAAAACGTCAATGCTTCCGTCAATTTCTCTCCCTCGTTAATTTCCCTGGCAAACCCTTGGAGTGTCACCTCAAGCAACAACGCCTTTGTTACCGTTACCGGACTGACGGGTGGTGTTATTAATGCATTAACCGGAGCGACTTTCACTGCAAATGGAGGTACCATTTCCATGGATAGTGCCTCGACGATATCAGCCCTTTCTGGGTCGACATATAATATATCTTCTGGCGGAAAGCTGATCCTGAATTCAGTGCAGAACCAGGCTGCGATTTCTGCCTTAAGTGGATCCAAAGTCGCTTTCGGAAAAGGTGGCGGTACACTTCTGATTAACCCAGGAAGCAATGTATCCGTCATTTCTTTTCAAAGTATATCAGGATTTGAGAATGCGGGATCAACCATAGAAATTCCTGGTGCAACAAAGGTTGTTTCCGTTTCAAAGAACGGAAACAACACAAATATCGTCACAGATAATGGAAAAACAATTACGGTATCGGGAGATTTTTATGACTATGGAACAAACAATAATTTGTTCCAGTCATATCAGGATGGAAATTTATTTATTAGTTCGACCCCGTTAAATAACACAAGCCAGAACGGAGTCTTGGTTTGCTTCCTGAGGGATACGATTATTTCTGTCCCCAATGGAAAAAAAGCCGTGCAGGATATCGTCATAGGTGACGAAGTCCTCTGTTATAAAGACGGGGTGACATATACAGATATCGTCACGTGGGCGGGACATGCGCATTGTACGGTGCGACCGTATCTTCCACTGGATCAGGCAGGCTATCCCGTCCGTATTCTGAAGGACGCAGTATCCGACGGCGTGCCGTTCAAGGATATGCTCATCACAGCCGAGCACTGCCTGTTTTTTGATGGAAAATTCGTTCCGGCCCGTATGCTCGTAAATGGTCGTTCGATCTTCTATGACACGTCGATAACCTCTTACGATTACTATCACATCGAAACTGAAGAACATTCAGTTATCATGGCGGATGGTATGCTGACTGAGAGTTATCTTGACACTGGAAATCGTAGTGCGTTTCGGCAGGCTGGAGAGGTCGTGTCTCTGACACCTTCCCGTAATCTGTCCTGGGAGGATGCAGCAGCGTCTTTGACAGTGGCCCGTGATCTTGTCGAACCCCTCTTCCGTCAGATTGAGACACGAGCTGTTCACCGCAATTCCCCTCTTATGACTGATACTCCCTCCCTGACGCAGGAGAACGATCTTCACCTTGTCACAGATACCGGTGCAACGCTCCGTCCGATCCGTAAGAATAATGATCGGATTATGTTCATGATTCCGGCTGGTGTTGAAAACGTTCGGATTGTTTCAAATGCAAGCCGTCCGTGTGATGTTGTCGGACCGTTCGTGGATGACCGCCGTATGCTCGGCCTGCTGGTTGGCGACGTCCAGCTTTTCGAGGGAAACGCGACGCAGACCCTGACATCTCATCTGCAGGACATCGATCTGTCCGGATGGAATAATGTCGAGGACGGCATGTCGCGATGGACAAACGGAAGCGCGCTTTTGCCTCTTGGGACCCGGCCGATTGGAAGTATTGCTCTCATGGCGCTTCAGGTTCACGCTTCGGGACCATATTTGGCCTCAGGCGCTGAAGCTGCTAACCTGCACGCTCTACAGGCTTGATGTGACACCAACCCAGCGTCAGTAAACGCTGGGTTGGCACTACATTTGCGTTTTCTTGAGAATTCTGAATCTATGGGCAACCATAATTTGGAACGAGATGAGTGGCACGGCTGGCACCATCATGTCACGCTGGCCATGCTCACATGAACGATGATGGCGGCCGTGTGCTCCCGGGCCAACGCGCTCAAAAAAGCTCTCTGCCAACACGCAGGAGCTCATCCGATGGTCGATCCATGAAATCCGGCGTCGCGTCGTGAAGATCATCCAGGCCCGAATTTCGATCGCATACATCAAGTCGCAACATATCTCTCACATCTTAAAACGAAAGCGCAACTGTATTACCAGATACAGGACCCATTAATATGATTGCTGAATAAATGGGTTATTTTTCGGGTTCTTAAGAGGGGCTTTTGTTCTAAGGTAGCCAGGACTATTATAACATTATGAGTTATCTCTATCTCAGCATTGCCATCATTGCGGAAGTCATCGCAACCTCGCTTCTCAAGGCCTCTGAGGGATTCACACGTTTCATCCCGACAGTCATTCTCGGTGTCGGCTATCTTTTTGCGTTTTATTGTCTTTCGATGGCTCTCAGAGAGATTCCAACCGGGATTGCGTATGCAATATGGTCTGGTGTGGGAATTGTCCTTGTTGCCGTGATCGCTTGGGTCTTTCAGGGACAGAGCATTGATCTTCCGGGCATAATTGGAATGGTTTTGATTATCGCAGGTGTACTAATGATGAACCTCTTCTCAACAACAACAGGGCATTAAGGAGCCATTCGGAGCGCCTGAAACAGCTTCAGATCCTATACAACATTTTGTCTCGATAACCTCCAAGAGAAGGAGACTGAAGCTGGTAGCAATAGATATGGTAATCAATTCATACTGTAATTATAATGCATAATTTCGTCATCATTAACTCCATACACGCATTCTAATTTAGATAAATAACTCTTTATTTTATTGTATTTGTCATTTCTTATCCCTCCAATAACTATAGAATTTATATTTTTCATATTATATATAATATTGATTTTATTTTTATATAAAAATTTATCGATCTTTATATTACATTCACTGCTTTTATCATAAAATATAATGAGTCTTTTTTCATCTTTACGATTAGTATGGCACGAAGATAACAATATAAATGAAATAATAAATAAGCGCAGTGTCATAGGGGATGCCTCCTATCAGAGTTATTGATTGCGTATAGAACATAAATTCTGTATATTTTATCAATATTAGGAATCAATAATTTATTATTATGTTAAATTTTCTTATTTATTGAGTTAATATATCCGCTCCCGCTTTTTGGATGCCGTACATCAAACATTCCTTATTTTGGATGGTAAGCGACCTCACGTCAAATGCAAGTCACACGTACTACAATAATACTTCAGAAAGACGCCAAACCATCATCAAAACACGGGACTAAACACCTAAGCTCTTTTTAGCCCTCTTCTACGGAACTTCTGGGACTGTCTTTTGTCATTGTAACACGTGATAATATCCTCTTACCGTACTAAAAAAAAAGCCGGATAATGGCGGGTATAGCAGAAAAGCTTCTATGTGACGCGCGCACCAAAATTCTTACGATCTTGGCATTAAGTTACCCCAATTCGTCCAAAAGGTAATTCTCCGCCTTTTTCTGAAAATAGCTCCCCTCCTCACCCCCTATGTCCGTTAATTTCTATTATCGGACATAGGGGTGGAGCACCAAAAACAACCAGCAAAGCTCTCTTCGAGGCGTGTTCCACAAACCTTTGTCTATGAACAAAGGCGCCTCCGGGAAAGACAGTCTGATCGTCTTTGGCTCGCGACTGACTTGGGGGGGAAGCGGTCCGTCTGCTTTTGGACAAATTTCATTCGAAGAAGACGTTTTGTTGCGATGTTGACACGGCGTCTCGCCCGTAAGAGCATCAGGATTGTCGCAATAGAGCGAGCGGACGCTGAGTAAAATGAAGTTGATCCCGTGCTTGATGACTATTCTAATCCTGCCAAGCAGTGCCGTCTCTCAGACACCCAAGCAGATTTCCTGTAACGCTCGTAGCTGCAATGGAACCTTGTTTGAGGTTTTCGACGCCATACGTACTGAAATGGAGAAACCTGCTCCCCGACTTGCGAATATTTTCTCACCTCCGCTCCAACAGAAGCTTCGGCACGGAGGTGAGATAGAGACCAGTATCCGCACACAGGATGCCTACATAATTCACGGAATCGAAGTACGTCCGTTCACACTTGGGCGGCATGGTATGGTTTATCTGCGCCTGAGTAGCCGCGATGAAGGCCGCTGCCTTGAAAGAGACAGCGTGAAAAAGTATTATAAATTTACTAATAAACATATTTTTATAGACACTGCCGATCCACCGCCCCCGCAAGGCTGGGGGTATAAGAAAAAGTATTCGTCAGCGACTATCTACGTTGGTTTTTCTGACGGGCCGGCCAACTGTGCGAACGGGCTATCTGTTCACTTGGGCGAGTAGTACTCACGTTTGCATCTTTAGATGTATTGTCCCTCATTCTCTGAGGTAACCTTTGCGGCGAGTTAACCGCCCCGGATTGGCGAATACTAATTGCGCCCAAGAAATTGCGTCGGCTTTGGAGAAGAAAAAGACCACTCATTTACGTCCGACTTGAGGCGGTTACTGCCTGTCAGCTAAGCAATCAGCCTATGGAGGGCGCAAAATTTTCGCGTCAAGCCTGTATCGGCTCCCCCAGATGTTCTCGCATCCATTTGGCCTCCTCACTTGGAGTGCGATGAAAATGGCGTTTGAAATCCCGGCTGAACTGGGCAGGACTGGCATAGCCGACTTCGGCGGCGATTGTTGCAAGTGTTCCCTGACGTCGTGCGATCATCAGCCTTGCTTCGTGCAGCCGCAGCGCTTTGAGATATTGGATCGGGGTGTTCCCGGTGAGGGACTTAAAGCCGACGTGATATGACGGAACGCTCATACCAGCTGTTACAGCGAGTTCCGAAACCGATAGCCCTTCTTTGTAGCGTTCGCGGATCAGCGTCAGACTCTGCACGATCCTGTCTGTCGTGCCATTACGACGCAACGCTGCCATCAGCGATCCGCCTTGTGGCCCGACCAGGATGCGGTAATGCAATTCACGCAATAGCCCCGGGCCGAGAATAGCGAGTTCCTGTGGGTGGTGGAGAGCATGGAGCAGGCGTTGGAGTACATCCGTCATGGTGGGTGCCATTCGACTTGAAACCAGACTTCGTGCCGGCATTTTTTCGTCATGACCGGCTTGTCCATTCAGTGTGGTCGCTATTTCAGCAGCAAGATGCAGGTCAAAATCAAAGTAAATGGCGAGCAGAGGCTGATCAGGGCTAGCCTGCGAAGCCATCCGGAAAGGCACAGGGACCGAAACGGCAAGATAATGCTCGGCATCATATCGGTAGATCTCGCCATTGAGGAAACCCTGCTTGAACCCCTGCAGGACGAAAACCGCCCCAGGCCGATAAAGGACCGGAACATCTTCAAGAATAGTCTCGGAACGCAGGATACGGACATTCGGCAGAGACGTGGCGTTATAGCCAGATCGCGGTGCGAGTTCCGCAGCCAAGGCGAGGAGCGAAGAGGTATCTGATTGATAATTCATAGGATCAGGCAAGGATATTAGAGAAATCGCAGTATAGCGCTGGATAATACGCTATTATTGGTCAAGGTATGAACGAAATCCAGTCGAGCAGAGCCATGCCACAGAAAACCTTCTTTATCACGGGTGCCAATTCGGGATTTGGTTTGGCGATTGCCCAGGCTGCCCTTGAGGCAGGTCATCGGGTGATTGGTACAGTCCGATCGCAAACCGCAAGAGCGTCCTTGCTGGAGCAACTGCCGGATGTTCGCGTGGTCCTGTGTGACGTCACTGACTTCGACCGTATCCCCGCCATCGTCGCACAGGCAGAGCAAGGCCATGGTCCGGTTGACGTACTCATCAACAATGCCGGTTATGGGCATGAAGGGGTTCTGGAGGAATCTCCTCTCGAAGAAATGCGCCGCCAGTTCGACGTCAATGTCTTCGGAGCTGTTGTGATTGCTAAAGCCTTCCTGCCGCGTTTTCGCGAACGCCGCAGCGGGTTTATTGTGAACGTGACATCAATGGGTGGTCTGATCACAATGCCGGGCCTGGCGTCTTACTGTGGCAGCAAATTCGCTTTGCAGGGCATTTCGGACGTCATGCGCGCGGAAATGGCGCCTTTCGGCGTTCATGTTACGGCGCTATGCCCTGGATCATTCCGCACGGACTGGGCCGGGCGTTCAATGGTCAGGACCGAGCGCTCGATCGGGGACTACGATACCCTGTTCGACCCGATCCGGACTGCACGACACGAGAAGAACGGTAAGCAGTTGGGTGATCCTGCAAGACTTGCCGCGGCAGTGCTTCAACTCCTTGCGTCAGACACACCTCCACCGCAACTCCTTCTGGGCAGCGATGCTCTGCGCCTGGTTCGTGAACGTCTTTCTCGTCTGGAAAAGGAAATCGCGGACTGGGAGGAATTAACTCGATCAACAGACGGATAATATTTCCGATATACTGTGGCAGCTGTTAGAAGATGAATTTTCTGAGCCAAATGTCGGCTATGTAGGCGACTGCTGCCTGTCTGCTCCTGCATCACTAAGCAGACAGGTAGATCAGGGGGACGAACGGAATGTCCGCTGGCGGACGTAGGTGAGTAAGAAGCTGCCATTCACATGCATGGTGCTTGGGACCCCTATGCGCCCATTTCGGTCATTCAAAGCTACTGATGCAGGTCCTGAAAGCGGGCATACTTCCTTTGCCCCCCTTGTTCCGAGTTAAGATTAAAATTGGAAATTTCCAGCTCAGAACGACAATTTTTGTGGAGGCACGTCAGAAGGTCTTATGAAAGCTACAATTAGCTTAAAACCACATTTAGAATGACTATTGTAGAGTTGAATTACAAAGTATCTAAACTTCGGGTTCAGTGCAGTAACCGAAAGGCTCCGCACTTAACCGGTAGAAACATGGGTCTCAGGTTGGTGGATAGAGCGGAAACCACCCTAACTAACTCAATCCTGACTTCACTTGAATGGCATCTGGAAAATATGGGGATATACGGTCCATCTCTGCCTGATCATTCATTAATCTGACGCACACCAAGTTCTTTTTCGTCCGGGAGGCGGCCACGTATAGAAGCTTTCGCGACGCAATATCCCTTTTCGTAGATGGGGCCTCATCCATAAAACAATTCACAAAATCGTATTCCGTCGTCCATCCGTACTCGTCTATTACGAGCAGAACGTTCTCTATCCCAGTCCCTTTCGTCTTATGCATCGTGGCGAAACCGCCATCATTTTCCTCATAGTCATAGAACGACAATACTTCATCAAAGCGAAGTTCGTCTGAAAACAATGCGGTGAAGAATGTCTTTTGCTTGAGTTCGTTGACTCGGTCGTCGTATTCGGTCTCAATTAAATCGGAATCCAGGTTCTCTTTCGGCGTAGTGTTAATTTCCTTGAGCATCTGCGGTTTAGTTCGGTAGCCACTGCTATGTAGCGCTTCAAAAGCCTCGAATACGGGATCACCCTTAAGACGTACCAACAGCTTGTCACGGAGCATTAAGAAAGCTGCGTGGCTTTCTGAAATTCTGATCAACCCAACTTTCGCTGCAAATTCCAACGCCTTGTGAACGGAAAGGTCCCTAGCTGTGAATGCACGTAGCATCTCGTCCAGCTTGGTTTTGTCAGAGACCGAGGAAATCGAAAATCCGCGCTTTCGAAGAGCGGTGATCAAGCGATTGTATGAGCGCCTGTCCCCAGGCAGGCTCTGATGCAATCTCGTCAAACTGACTATTTCATCAAATTGCAATCTATCGAGCGTTTTGCGCATTCGGTCTCTAGGCTCCGAGTACCGATCGTCAAATATCTGATAGAGCTGTCCGAAACCCACATCGTTGGCAATCGATTTGTTCGTGAGTTTTAACTGGACGTAGCCCGGAAAGTCTTGGCTTACCCTTCCAACTAGATCATCGAGCGCTTCACGAACCAACGCGGAATTAGTTTTCCGATCTTGTAGTCTATCGCCCGTGTCTACTTTATCTGGAGCGAAATCATACAGCAGAGTTACGCCGCCCTCGCGGCTCTCAGGGGTTTCAATCGTTCCGTCATCGAGCGTTTTTAGAGCTACCTCTTGCTTCAATCCGTCTGTGCGAAATTGATTAGCGAAGGTTATGACCTGCTGGGAGCAACGGTAATTGTCGTCCTTCTCCACAAGAACGACTTCCTTCGCATCAATGTGCTCTCGAGCATTCCCTATGCCGTCTGAGTAAATTGCTTGCTCGGAATCTCCAAACAAGCCAATGATTGTTCTTGATGGCTTGGGTAGGCAGCGGAGCAAAACGCGAATAACATCCGCGTTCGTATCCTGATACTCATCAATGAAGATACAATCATACCGGTCCGAAACAATTTTGCCTAATACCGGGAACTCGTCGAACATCTTGCAGGCAATAGCGATCAAGCCGTCATGCCCGAATGATGGTTCATTGAAGTTGTCAAATTTCGTTTCATTGTAAAAGAATTCATCGGCTTTTCGAGATGACAGTTTGGCGCGTATTTCTTGGTTCAGCTCACCGATCAATTGGTTCATCTGCGCAATACACGCCTCCGGGGCCTTATCGTAATCCCGCTTCCCGGTTACCTTCGGAGTTAATTCGCCAAGAACTGTTTGGCGGCGGATCTCCAATTTCTCGTAGGCCTTCTTATAACGCCCATGTTCCTCAGACTTTCTAAGCTTTTCGTCTCCGCCATAGTGTTCATCCCCCAAGCCAATAAAAAAGGAGAGCTCGAACAAAGTTGGAAAAACATACTGAATGTTTCGCTTGTATGGCGAGATTATTCCGCCCAGAAACGAGTGGATGGTTGAGACTTTAATATCAGCCGAAATACGCTCGGCCATCTCGTCGGCAGCTTTATTCGTATGCGTTATGCATGCAATTTTGAGCTTCTGATCGACAGAGAGCACTTTTTGGACAACTCTTTTCAGGCTCTCGGTTTTGCCGCTTCCCGCGCCGCCCTGAAGGATAAAATTCTCACCATCGAGAACGAGTTTCGCAATCCGATCTACCGGATTCAATTTCTGTGAATCCATTTCAGACCATCCATTATATATTCGGGAGTTTCCCAGGTTTCGCCTTCAACCAACGCTACATATAGAAGCGATCCCGCGAAATCAGATTTCTTACTTAGAATTCTTTCGGTGAGAGCGTAATAATCGCTCCCATCAAAACTCTCGATGTCCTGGACGTTTTTGAGTCCTTCCAAGTCATCTTTTTTATTTTTTATTTTCTCAAAGTTCTTTGCGATGAAGGCGTCTTCGAAGCTTCTTGCGTGATAGTCGTTCTCTTCCATTTGGTAGGCAAGCTTGATTTGCCCGTCATTGGATGCAACTTCGCCACTCAGCAGACGCTTGTGCCATTTTTGGTAATCCTCGACGTTGTCAATGGCCGGTGCCGAAAGGAAGTGTTTGAGAGTCTCATTCGAAGTGTGCGTGGAGCCTTCGACTTTATGCGCTTGATAGCTCGGTTTACCGGTCTTTTCATTGGGTATGGGTTTGGTCGTGTCGATATCTGTAATGATTAGAGTACGGACACCGATGAACTTAAGGAATGGTGCGAACGCTCGCGCGTTCGCACCAACCTCCAGCACCGAGATGTTCTGAGAAGACAGGCCACCTGTCTCGGCCGCCTCGTCGTTCTCTTTATCGTGCCTCTCAATAAACAATGGTAGGAGAATGCGTTCAGTTGTACCCTCGATGAAAATTGCCTTATTGGCAAAAAACAGCTCTGCCGAATTTATGGTAAGATACTGCTTCAAAAACTTGAAAAGCGCTTTTCCGTCTGCACCAAGCTTATCGTATTCCTTGCTGAGATCGGTGTGGAAATTCTTGATAGAGACCGGTCCTGTGGCAGACAATCTCGATAAATAACGAATGTCCTCGAAGTCAGATTTCGATACGATATGAGAGGAATGCGTAGTTACGAGAGCCTGTAGGCTAGGTATGGCTGATACAAGGCCATGGATTTTGTCTGCAAACACATATTGCATCTGCGGATGCGTGTGAGCCTCGGGTTCCTCAATCAACAGAAGGTTCAACGGCGCATTCCGCCTTGAAAAGTCGTCGCGGCAAAGTTCGATTTGCAGGAGCAGATACAGGATATTCAGATAGCCAAGACCGCTATAGTGCTCTGGAAGAAAGTTATCTGTGTCGCCATAGATGACCTGCGATGAACTCTCGATAAGAGACTGCGACTGGATGTTGGAGACCACTTTCAAGTCGCCGAGGTCTAGAAAATCGCGCGAATTTTTTAGAAAACTACCGAAAACCTCTGCATACTGCTCGCCCAGTCGCGTGTCGATATCAGCTAAAATTGATCTAAGCTTTTCTATGCTCCCAGCACCCGGCTTATCTGCGCTGGCGTCCTCTTCGCTCAATTCATCAGCATCTGCCTCAATATCTCGCTTACGGAAGAACTTGGTTGATATGGCAGAAAGCGGCTTTGAACCGCGCCCGGCATCCTCTGAGCTTGCAACGTTGCGACGGGCGTGAATGACTTGGAAATTTAGGAGGGCACGAAGGCTGGTGCGCTCCTTCTCCTCAAGCTGATTACGGTGAGACATGTAGTACGCTTGTTCACCGACATGTCCGTAATCGTCAAATGCATAAACTTTTACGTCGAGAAATTTTCCTGAGAGGTTATTTTCGATGAACTTCTTGCGTTCTTTTTCGTCTGCGGGAAGAACACGAAGAAGCTTTTTCTTATCAATGGTGCACTCGAGGAGGATGCTCGTGTGCCGCCTTTCTGGATCGAGGTCCAGCATAAACTCGGATAGAATTCCGAGATCATCTGCCTCGGTATAGGAAATTCTAAGAACCATTCTTATCGCGAGTTCTTCGATGTTCGTCTCAGCGTTTATTTTGAAAATGGCTTCGCGCAGACTTAGTGGGAAATCGGTGAATGAAAACGTGTCCGGTCGTTCGAGAAATTTTTCGAGCAATACGGCGAATGATGTCTTGCCCGTATTGTTCTTTCCTACGAGCAAAGTCGTTTTTTCTCGCATATCAATGCAGCATTCCTGCAATAATCGGAAATTTTCAATTTTAATCTGCTCAATATGCATGTCTTTATCGCATTTTTATTTACAGAGGTGTTTGAAAATATTTGAATTGACTGAGGGTAGCACCCAGTTGCCACCGGCGCAAATCCGCGTCATAGCCCCGGTCGGCAAGCATGCAGGCTGCTCAGCACGCGCCGGTTATCGACCCGCGGCCTGCTATGTCTCTTGGGGAAAGAACGGCTGCAGCCGCGCCATCTGCTCGTTGGTCAGCCAAGAAAGATTGCTCATTATGCCTCATCCGGTTAGGAGCCTGAATCAGGAATGGAACAGCACCCGCAAGCTGATTAATGGGTCCTGAGCCTACTCGGTCTGTCGAACACCTATACCAGTTTCATAGGCCTTCACATGATTCTGCACGCGATCTGGAGTTGAAAAAGCCTGTTTGTTGTTCGAAAAACCGTCAGTCCACTCCCGGCCCAACTCAGACGTGAGAGATCGTGTTGCTTATGTCTGCTATGCTGACGCTGTTCAGAACACCGTATTTCCGCAAAGAGGGCGGAAGCCGCAGGACCGGTTTCGCCTCCATCTCAGACGTCAAAATCGTACTTCCGGGTTCCGGAAAGCTGACATGGCCGAACGACGTGCAAACTATGGTCTTCACCAACCCCGGCGTGGTTCAGCCCCCCGACGAGGGGGTTTGTGCAGTCGATCAGGACCCGGCCATTCCAGAGCGGTAGATCGTTGAGCGCATGCGCCACGTCCGACCATGGGACGGCAATCAGCACAATGGCCGACGACGTGGCCTCCTGTAGGGAAACGGCGTGAACTTTGCGTCCGAGTTCTCAGCCTTTATCGGCGATGAGTGATGGACCGCGTCGGCTTACGATTAGCATCTGTGCAATAAAGCGATATCTCACCGAAAACATGTCCGCAATCCAAATTGCCGCAAGGTTCATTTTCTATCTCAAAGAACGAGTTCTAATCCTAAATGGAACTGAGCATTAAACTGGTCTCTGAATTGAGAATACCATCGGTCATACGAACTTCCCTCAGAACACGATCAAAATTCTGAAGGGTATCTGTCCGAATTTCCGCAATAAGATCCCAGGCACCATTCGTTGTGTGAAGCGTATAGAGCTCCGGAATGGACCGCAGGGCGCGGATCACTGAGGTGGTCGATTTTCCTGCAACCTCAATCAGCATAATGGCCCTGATGTCGTCGTGATGTTCACGCGCTCGAACGGTAAACCCTAAAATGGAGCCATTTTCCAACAGGCGATCCAGCCGCGCCTGAACAGTCGCGCGTGATACGCCGATGATGGATGCAAGCTTGGCGACAGGTGCCCGTCCATCCTCACGCAGAATGGAGATAAGGGTACGATCAAGGTCGTCAAAAATATACATACGTTATTATGCCATATACTATCGAGCAATATGACTGATTTTTTTCATGTTTTATAACATATTGATCATGTTCACCAGCATATCGTGAAGGCACCATTATCCCACAGCAGAAAGCAGGAGAGATCATGGTCCAGTATGTCGGCGTCGAAAACCTTATCCAGCTGATACGTTCGGTTGGGGTAGAAACATTTCTGACGGAACTGGCCACTTATGTCGAAGAAGACTTCTGCCGTTGGCCGGAATTCGACAAGACGCCGCGCGTGGCGAGCCATTCCCGCGATGGTGTGATTGAACTGATGCCAACGGCTGATGATGCGCTCTACAGCTTCAAGTATGTTAACGGTCATCCCAGGAATACGCGCAAAGGCCTCCAGACCGTTACGGCATTCGGTGTGCTGTCAGATGTGCAGTCCGGCTATCCGCTCATGCTTTCTGAAATGACCTTGCTCACCGCTCTGCGAACGGCCGCGACGTCTGCAGTGGCGGCTCGCTGCCTGGCCCGGCCCAACAGCCGGGTGATGGCCATCATCGGTCTCGGCGCTCAGTCTGAATTTCAGGCGACGGCCTTCAAGGCGCTGTGCGGCATTACGCATCTCAGAGTTTACGATGTGGAGTCTGCCGCCTCGGAAAAATTCTGTCGGAACATGCAGGCCAGTGGGCTCGACATCACGGTCGCAAGCAGCAGTCAGGATGCCGTAGCGGGCGCTGATATCATCACGACCGTGACTGCTGACAAACTGAAGGCCACGATCCTGTCTGACAACATGATCGGTGCGGGTGTTCACATCAATGCCGTCGGTGGTGACTGCCCCGGAAAGACCGAGTTGCAGGCGGCGCTTCTGAACCGTGGACGCGTTTTCGTGGAATATCCGGAGCAGACCCGCATTGAAGGCGAAATCCAGCAGATGCCGGAAGATTTTCCCGTGACGGAACTCTGGCAGGTCATGACCGGGGAAGTTCAGGGTCGCCGCTCCGAACAGGACATCACGATCTTTGATTCGGTGGGTTTCGCCACGGAGGATTTCTCTGCGCTGCGTTACCTTAGAGACAAAATTCTGGGCACAGATTTTTATACAGAAATCGATCTTGTGGCCGAGCCGGAAGACCCTCGTAATCTCTTTGGGCTTCTCAATCAGGTCTGAACCAGTCATTCCAGAGCATTTCAGGGGAATATTCTCATGACGTCCTTCTCAGTTCAGGCCCCGAGAGCGGTGGTCATGATCCGACCGCACCATTTCCATCCCAATCCGGAAACGGAACAGGATAACGTCTTTCAGACGCGGGACGGGACGCGTACGACTGCAGAAATCGCGGCACAGGCGCATGCCGAAGTCACCCGTGCGGCAGAAGCTCTGGAACAGGTTGGTGTGAAGGTCCATCTGTTCGAAGACGAAACCAAGGAAACGCCGGATTCCGTCTTTCCCAATAACTGGTTTTCCACTCACGCTGGTGGCCATATTGCAATTTACCCAATGTTCTCTCCAAACCGCCGCCGTGAGCGGCGCGGAGATGTCATCGAAATGCTCAAACACGAATACCGCGTTCAGGATGTCATTGATTATTCCGGACTGGAGCAGGACGGCCTGTCTCTCGAAGGGACCGGGGCCATGGTCCTCGACCATATCAGCCGCATTGCCTATGCAGCTAAATCCAACCGGACCAACGAAGTCGCCATGGAGCGCTTCTGCACCCATTTCAACTTTGAACCGATTGTTTTTGATGCGGCAGATGAGGTCGGGCGCCTCATCTATCATACAAATGTGCTGATGTGTGTGGGCACCAGCTTTGCAATGATCAGCCTGGAGACAATCAGCAACCTGCACCGTCGTCAGGAAGTGCGAAAAAGACTGACCGAAAATGGTCGTGAAATCATTGATCTGTCCTTTAACCAAATCAATGACTTTGCAGGAAATGCTCTAGAGCTTTCAGGATCTCAGGGGCGCGTTCTGGCCTTGTCGCGACGCGCCCTCAAGGCGCTGCGGCCAGAGCAGATCCGGATCATCGAACGCTCGGCAACGCTTTTGTCGCTGGATGTCCCAACCATCGAACTGGCCGGCGGCTCCGTTCGCTGCATGATGGCAGGAGTTCATTTGACACCGCGCCTCTGAATGCCGATTTTTGGAACATATATTTGATTAGCAGACATGCCGCTTCCCCCCCTGATCTGCCTGTCCGCTCAGTTATATAGGAGCAGACAGGCGGCAGTCGCCTCATGTCGGTCATTTCTGTTGTCCAGTGGGCGTCTCATAAGCAGACATAACTGAAGATGTCGCTTGACCGCTGCTGCTGGTGTCAGCAAAGTCGTTTTTGCCTAAAAAGACAGCGATGCAGGTATGGTGACAACCTGTGGTCTCTCTGGAGAGACAGTCACGCTTGAGCGAATAAACCCGTTCTTGGCCATGGCCGGACACGACGAGGATAGGTCTCGCCCGTGGTCGGTCGTCTTTGTCCAGATTGCGATCGGCTCGTGTCCGTCTCACCAACGGAAAGACACAGTCATGAAGCTGAACCATATCAACCTCTACAGCCACGATACTGAAGCTGATCGCACAATGTTCGAACAGTATTTCGGCCTACGCACTCTCGTTGTCCGTGGGATCAAAATGGCCGTCCTGCAGGACAATGATGGGCTGGTGCTGATCGTTAATCATTTCGACAACAAGCTCGAAGGCTTCGATTATCCCAGGCAATTCGACATCCTGCACATTGGTTTCATCCAGAAGTCCCGCGAAGACGTCGATGCTATCTATGAGCGCCTAAGCGCCGATGGCTGGGAGGTGCAGGCTCCACGCAACGCACATGGCGCGTGGTCTTTCTATTTTAAAGCGAAAGGTGGCTATTTTATTGAGGTGACGACATTAACGCCGGTTCGCCCCGAAGAAGCGTATCAGGGAACTCTATGATAATGCTTGGCACGAGAGGCTGAGCAAACTGAACTGCCCGTCTGATTTACACTGCGAAAAATATTAGCATACTTGTCCATGATATTAAATAACAAATAAATATTTTCATAAATAGGTCACTTTTGTGTTAAAAATACTTATCAGGATGGATAAACGGCAACGAATATTACAATAAACTCCCAAGAAAGCAGTGGAAAATAATTTTGTAACTTATTCTCTCGAACGCAGTTAAGGCTTGCTTCTGAACGAAGAGAACGTGATGACCCCGCCTCGTACTGCCACAGTCGTTACTGATGAAACCCCAGCTATTCCAGGGTTCAATCGTGCCTTGCTCGCCTTATGCGCTCTCAATTTCTTCATGGCAGACGTCCAGGCGGGGATAGGGCCCTTTCTGGGCGTTTTTCTTCAGCGTCACGGCTGGCAGACGGGTCCAATCGGTACGGTGATGACCGTCGGCGGCATTGCCGGAATGCTTGCCACCATTCCTGCGGGCGCACTGATTGATTACACGACGAAAAAGCGGTTGCTCGTGATTGTGGCCGCACTCTGCACGATTTCTGCCTCTCTTCTTCTCCTGAGTTCGCAATCCGTAGCCGTTGTGACAGTCAGTCAGCTTGCAACAGCTCTGGCGGGCGCCGGAATCGGGCCGGTCATGGCGGGAATAACGCTTGGGATCGTGCGCCAGAAAGGCTTTAACACMCAGATCGGCCATAACCAGGCCTGGAATCATGCCGGCAATATGGCCGGGGCCGGACTGTCCGGCTGGCTGGGTTGGCAGTTTGGCCTCTCAGCGATTTTCTTTCTAGAAGTCGCCTTCGGACTGTTCGCCATTTCTGCTGTGCTCATGATCCCGGAAAAATCCATCGATCATAAGGCTGCCCGCGGACTGGACGATAAACCCGCTCATGATGAGGGGAAAACCGAGGGATTACGATCCTTTCTGCGACACAAGCCTCTTCTCATTCTTGCGAGTTGTCTGTGTTTCTTCCATCTCGGAAACGCTGCGATGCTCCCGCTGTACGGCATGGCGGTCGTCAGCGCAGGCAGAGGTAATCCAGCCATGTTTACGGCGATGACCGTGATGGTCGCACAGGCTGTGATGATCGTCGTGAGCCTGCTGGCCATACGCTTCGTCAGGGACCGTGGTTACTGGATCGTTCTGCTGATATCGTTTTCCGCCCTGCCGCTGCGTGGTTTGATCGCGGGAAGTTTCATCCAGCATTGGGGAGTGTGGCCGGTGCAGATCCTCGATGGGATCGGTGCGGGGCTTCAGAGTGTCGCCGTGCCGGGTCTGGTGGCCAGACTGCTGAACGGAACCGGGCGGATCAATATCGGACAGGGTGTCGTCATGACGGCACAGGGCATTGGAGCAAGCCTGTCCCCGGCTATGGGAGGATGGCTTGCCGAAGATCTGGGATATCCGGTGGCGTTTTATAGTCTGGGCTGTTTTGCGATCTTGTCACTGGGGCTCTGGATAGGCTCGGCATCGACCATGCGATCTGCCGATCAGGTGTCGGCATGACCTTTCACCAAGAGGCGATCTGGACGATCGCTGTTCTGGCGACGGCCGGTGTTATTCTCAGACCGTTCCGGACCCCGGAGTGGGTATGGGCCGTCATGGGGGCCGCAGCCCTTGTGCTGACGGGGCTGATTCCTCTGACCATGGCGGAGGCCGGCCTTCTGAAAGGCGCCGACGTTTATCTGTTTTTGATCGGCATGATGCTGCTCAGTGAAACGGCACGTGCAAACGGGCTGTTCGACTGGATTGCGACCTGGGCCGTCAATCATGCCGCAGGTTCAACGGCAAAGCTGTTCACACTGGTCTATCTGGCTGGTGTCGTGGTGACGACGTTCATGTCCAACGATGCGACGGCTGTTGTGCTGACACCGGCCGTGTTCGCAGCGGCAAAGAAAGCAAAAGCTGATCCCCTTCCGCTGTTGTTTGCCTGCGCACTCGTCGCCAATGCGGCAAGCTTTGTCCTGCCTGTCTCCAATCCGGCGAACCTGGTTCTGTATGACGGCGCACTCCCCGCGTTGGGATCATGGATGAGGTCATTCGCGCTCCCGTCACTCCTGGCGATCATGACGACCTATCTGGTTTTGCGCCTTATGGAGCGGGTACATCTGCGTCAGGACTGCGCCTCTCAGGTTGAAACCATTTCGTTAACACTGGGCGGCAAGGCGGCTTTTGTCGGCATCGCGCTAACCGCGTTCCTGCTTGTGACGGTGTCCGCTTTTGATCTGCCTCTCGGTTTGCCAACAGCGCTCGCCGGTATTGGGACAGCATTGGGCGTATCGACCCTGGCAAGACGATCGCCGATTGCGCTCATGCGGGATATTTCATGGGGCGTTCTCCCGCTGGTTGGCGGCCTGTTTGTTCTGGTGGCCGCCGTCGAAAGTACGGGAGTGGTAGGGGGGCTTGCCCACCTGCTTCAGAACGCCGCCAAAAGCGATCCTGTCACTGCCGCCTGGGGGGCTGGCGCTTTTTTGGCCTTTATCTCCAACATCATGAACAACCTACCTGCCGGATTAATTGCCAGTGAGACAGTGGCGCAGGCGCATGTCCCGCGACTGGTGATTGATAACCTGTTGATCGGCGTGGATCTTGGCCCAAACCTTTCCGTAACGGGATCTCTGGCCACAATTCTCTGGTTGCAGGTGATCCGTCGAGAAGGCGAAGAGGTCGGGATTTTACAATTTCTCAGGGTTGGTGCCGTGGCAATGCCCGTTGCGCTCTTCACGGCTCTCGGTGTCCGGCTTTTAATCGGGTAAACGGATCAGACGATACTCGCAGCCAGTTGGCAGTCTCAGAGTAGTCCGTGGATCAAGGTTTATTTTCCGACGAACTCTGCTCCACGGAAAGCGTGGCTGCAGAGGTTTCGCTGAGTTCGGATGCACTACCGTCAGTTTTTCTCCACTATATTGCCGATAGCGGACCTACCGCTTTCCCCCCAAAGCTGCCAGTTTTTTTAGGTCTCTTAGGCGAGCCGGCTGCAGTTGTCTTTATACCGTTATTTACGATTGGATGTTGGGATTTAAGTGCGACGTCATGAGTTCACAAATTCTGTGAGGCCAGAATTTTCTGTACCTCCCCTCTCCTCACTTGGCCGCTCATAATCTGCAATCCAGGATTTCTTCGGGCTCAAATATCAGTTTTGCTTCTTATGAGCGTTAACCTATGTCCGTAAAGCTACTAGCATTATCGGACATAGGGCACGGAGAACTAAAAAGGACGAGAAAAGGTCTTTCGAGACATGGTCCACGGACGCTCATGCACGAACACAGTCTGCTTGCGGAAAGGGAGTCTGATTGCCTCTGGCTCGCGACTGACTTGGGGGGTAGCCGGAAGGTCTGGTTTCGGCCGGAAAAGGTAACAAGCGGAAATTTACGGCGTGCACTTTCATGACAGCTATCGACCCGTTGCCCTCGTTCCGACGCACCCGGGCCGATCCTAGCAGTCCACCGACGGTTTGCGCGCCGTTCGTTAATCCATTACGTCATGGAATGCGCAGTAGTAGGCATTGGCAGTCCCCTCCTTCGGCTTAGGCTTGACCCTTATCACCAGTGCTGGGGCGCATTTCGCTCCACAGACAGAGAAAGCACATGTCAGACGCAATCCGCACTTACAGCACCGCGAAGGGCTACGTTCAATCAGCATACCTGATCATGACGAACCCTAGCCGCTTCCAAGTTCCGGACGATACGACCTTCATTCTCTCGTACCATATGCTGCTCGGCTTTGCTGTTGAGTTGTACCTGAAGGCATATCTGACTAATACCGGCCACACCGAGGCCGAGCTTCGCAGTGGCGCTGTGAGGCATAATCTAAAGAAGCTGCTTGAGCTCAGTGAGGCCGACAGCTTCTCTCTACCGGCTGCCACAAAACTGGTCGATTACCTTAACGACCAGCACAGCAGCTTTGAATATCGCTATATGAAACCCGACAGCTTGTACTGCCTCCGCGACCAAGCGGACGTGTTTACCGAACTCGATAACCTAGATGCATATGTAGATAGGGAGATCGGCGCGTCGGTCTCAAAGGAGAAAACGCCATCGAGCGGTGGGTGGGTTGTGCCGGACGGCTACAACGTTTGGCGTATTCCGCCCAGGACCGTCTAACTCTCGGGGAGTGCATAAGGTCGGCTAAGGAGAAGACAGCTCACTATCAGTGTGTGTTACTATGTGGCTGCGTTTGATATATAAATTGAATGTGGTTTAATGTATTATTTTCTTATTTCGGAAGACAAATATAACAATGACAAAAATAATTCTTATAAAAGGATCGACAAACTCTCATAAGACTGGATCGGCCCGAGAATTTGCGTCAAGTTATCTAACGAGTTTTACTTACATCGGATATTCCCCCACAACTCCAACCGGAGGTTTATCGGGAATTCCGGCGACGGGCGATTTTGTCGCGGTAGGGACCTACACCAAAAATGGTATCGCGTATACCGTGGGCGTTGCAAGCGCTGGTGATACCGGCACATTAATCGACACAAATGTAGCATATTTCGGATCATTGCCCAACTTAGATATCATTGTGACTTGCTCGAAATCGTCCGGAACATCGGTCGATAGAATATTGCATCATATTTATGATCCGACAGGGACTTTTTATGGCTCTTTATTGCACGTAACCAGTACCTTTAAGTTCGCAGCAGGAAGTCCTAATATTGTCATTGATCAAACTCGTGTCGTAAATGATATAATTCAATTAATTTAAACCAAAATTATAGAATAACGGTGCTTTCCGTCGATCGTCGGGGAGACGGTTTAACTTACGCTTTTGCACGTAGTTTAAGGGCTGCCGATGACTGAAATGTAGACGGAAGCAGCAGACCCGCTTACGCCTCATGTCCGACGCTCTAGCTCGCTGGAGGCTGTCTCAGAAGCAGACTTTCGTTTGCGCCCGGCCACCCAGCGTCGCTGCGACAATCATAAAATAGTTCGGGGTATAGGCGAGCACCGCACGCATTACTTTTTCCTGCCGCGAGGAGGCGCACATCCTGCTGTGATCTGTTACGTTTCCTGACGCTAGGTGTTTAGTCCCGGGATTTGATGGGTTGGATTGATGATGAATCTTTCTGGCTCTGAAGTCCAGATTTTGCAGACGTATTCGTAAGGTGTGAGACCGTTCAGGGTCTTGAGCCTTCGCCCGAAATTATAGGCTGCCATGAAGTCGTTGAGGTGTGTCCTCAACTGCTCATGACTGTCGTAATGGAAGCGTTTGACGGTTGCTTCCTTGATTGTCCGGTTCATCCGCTCAACCTGACCGTTCGTCCAGGGA
>NZ_JACRVW010000012.1:0-74419 GCF_018812085.1 Gluconobacter sp. P5H9_a | reverse complement strand
GAAGCATCTTAAAAAGATACATCAGCGTCTAAACGTTCGACACTCAGGTCTCAGGAAAATAATCCCAAAACCAGCAGCACCAAAACGCCGCCAACATATCCCTTCCAATTCCATATTCAATTTTCAAAGATCATCATCTCATCCGCCCCGGCCAGACCCTCGAAGAAGGCCCCGCCGCGTCGGTGAACGGGCTTATACGGCCACCTACACACACCGTCAATCAAAAAATCATATAAAAATCAAAAAACTTGGTGAAGCCATTTTCTAAGACTGCCATCCTGCCCACCACGCCACCGCTCATATCCTGCAAATCGGTGAAAAACAGGCTTCTGATCTCGTCCGTCTGGAGCCGCATTAGTCCGTCATACCTTCCACGACGTTACTCACCTGAATTTAACGCTTATAGTGGATCATCATATGGCGTGCGGCACGCCACACACATTTTGTGAGCCGTTCTCGTTTCTGGAGTTTCTGATGACGGTTGATGCACTTCTCTCAAACAGCCAACAACTTTCACCAGATGAAGTGGAGTGGCAGCTCATTATAGATGCCATTAACCCCGCTATCCGTTCAGCCGTCGCTGATATGGTCGAGAAACATGCTGCCGAGAGTGTGGAAGTCTTCTATTCGACGCTCCTGACGCATCCAGAAGCCACACCTTTTCTCTCCAACCAGATTGTTAACGACCACCTTCATTCCGCTTTGCTGAGATGGCTGCAATCTCTCTTCTCATCTACAGCGCCTGACCTCGCACAGCTTGTAGCGACGCAGCGTCGGATTGGACTGGTTCACGCCCGGATGCGCGTCCCGATGCATGTCGTCATGCATGGAGCCCGCCTTCTTAAAAACACTTTGAGAAAACTGCTTTTCGAGATTTTCCTCACACCCGCGGATCTATCGACAGCCATCGATTACATCGAGAACATGATGGATCTGGCTATCGAAATGATGAGCCGAGAGTTTGTGAGGGATCTTCAGAAAGAAATCGAAACAGACGAGGCATACCGTCTTGTGACCCTTGGGCAGGATGTCACTCTTGAAAGAGAGGTCCAGCGTGCTGCACTCCTTGATTGGGGTCACAAGATATTACTCGCCATTTGCTGCAATGCTCCCCCTCCCCTCCCCTCATTGGAAAGTTCAGGGTTTGGGCTTTGGCTCAATCACAAGGGAAGTCTGCTGTTCCCGAATACAATGGGTATCGAGCATATTCGCACCTCAATGCGCCGCATTGATCGGGTCCTTATTCCAGCTCTCTCTGCTCAGGTCCCCCCAGACACAGCTCGCATTCACGAACTACAAGCCCAGATAGAAGAAATCCGTTTTCTAATGGATGACCTCTTCAAAGAGAGTGAGGCGCTTGAGAGCGGACGCGATCCTTTAACCTCAACCCTCAACAGGCGCTTTCTACCAACGATCATGGCGCGAGAAGTGGCTCAATCTATGCGCCGAGAGGTTCCATTCAGCATTCTCATGATCGACATTGACCACTTTAAATCAATTAATGATCGTTACGGCCATACTGGTGGAGACGCTGTTTTAAGAAGCGTGGCCGAAAAATTAATCTCATCCTGTCGGACAAGCGATTTTATTTTCCGATATGGCGGAGAAGAGTTTCTGATCGCTTTAGTTGAGACAGATACAAAAAGAGCTTTTCAGGTTGCTGAGCATATTCGTGAGAACGTCACGCACATATTAACCCAGCCAACCGGCTCCTCATTTTCCGTCACTGTTTCGATCGGCGTTGCCACATTTGATGGGCACCCTGATTATACACACCTCATCGAGGATGCTGATCGGGCTCTATATTATGCCAAGGCTGAAGGAAGAAATCGAAGCGTTATTGCTACGGATGCGTTAGCAACCCTCCCTCAGCTTCAGTAATTTTATAATTTTAAGAAAAGCCCCTTATCTAAAGTCGTGTAAGAACAAATTCAGATAAGGGGGTTCTCTCATCAGACGCAGAATACTGCGTTGGAGATGGACCTGAATACTGCGTTGGAGATGGACCTGAAAACTTACTGATCGCTCATTGCTGTATTCAGGATCGCAGCAAGACGAACACCTGCTTGCTGCAACCGAAGCTGGATGATCGGCCAGGCGATAGCCGTATAGGCTTCCTTGATATCCGCCCCTTTGACCTGTGGAAGAGCACCGTAGGCGACAGACCGTGCCAAAGAGTGGCTTTCGTCAGCCCAATCAATAACGGCATGATGAACATCGCCACCGGAAAGATCAGCCACCCAATATGCTGTCTCATCAGGCGTGATCGTGGCGCCGAGCCGAGTGGCTTCCTCGCGAGCATGACCAAAATCGATGGAATAATGAGGCCCGACAACCAAATTGGCCTGGCGATCCAGTACGCCTTCATCCCAGAGGGCATGAAGATTCATATGGCCGTTTGTAGTGTCCCCAAAATATGACAGCCGGATAGCATTCCCCCCTTTGTCATGATCACGCTCGGCAGCATGCAGAGGCTGATGCAAGTCACCAACCAGATGCACAACCCACTTTAAAGCATAGAGTCGACGCTGTGGGGACGCCGTGTGATCAGCGAGGATTTTTTCCAACTCTGGCAGTTTCTCGACAACGCAATTGCCGTCCGCACAATCGCGCGCCTGATCGTACGCCGGCTGAGACACATCCGTATCAACGTAATGCCAGAGCAGCGTCTCGGGTGCGCCGCCCTTCTTTTTGGGAACATGTCCAATCGTATCTGGCCATGACGCAACCTGATCCAGCGTTTGATGACCTTCCAGAGTCAGAAGCGCGGTCGCCGCTTTGGCGGCCGCTGGGGTCAGGCGATCCTGAGCGATATCAGCGACAATCGCATGCCCATAAGGCCCCCAGGCAAGTGCCTGCGAAGCCGTGCTTATCGTAACAGCACAGAACAAAGGGACAGAAAGGAGCCAGGTGCGCATAGCAAAACCATCTCGGACGTTATGAAGTCTGATTGCTTTTCTCACCCTTCCAAACTGCTCACAAGTGAATCTCTTGATACACTTGCTGCATTAAAATGACCGAACGGTTCGGCCTACCCCTTTCCTCTTGGCTTCTGACCTCGTAGAGAGGATGAGGACTAAAATGACTGAAATGGCGTGACGCAATTGCAAAAGCCACCTGCCCCGTTAGACCCCTCTCAAACTCCTCAATGGAGCCTTACATCGGAAGAGAATGCCCCTCTTCTGACACTCAAGGGCGCGTGGCTGGCACGAACAGGAAATATTCCTCAGTTTCCGAAAGACGGACTGTCTACAGTCCCCAATGACAGCACCCTCACCTTTGATATGTCTCCCATCACCGACTGGGACACAGGTCTCATCGCGTTTCTTTGGGACATCAAACGTAGTGGGCACGACAAACACATTACTCTGGACGCTCAAAGCCTGCCGCCCCCTGTAAGGCAGCTTCTCGCGCTCTTACCAGACGCCGCTGATGGCCCTCCTCCAGCAGCAGCCAAGCGTATTCCCGTTCTTGAACGGATCGGAGGCCACACAATCAGCAGCCTCACTGAAATTGGCACTGTTGCAAGTTTGGGCGGCATGACACTCCGTGGAGGTCTTCAGGCCCTGACAGGGCGAAGTCGGATGCGACTTTCGGATCTTCTGAGTGATACGGCCAATGCCGGTCCTCAGGCATTAATAATCGTCGGTATCGTCAATTTTTTGATTGGCGCCATTCTGGCTTTTGTTGGCGCAGTCGAGCTTCAGAAATTTGCTGCTGGTATTTACGTTGCAAGCCTTGTTGGCATCGCCATGGTTCGTGAAATGGCCGCCGTCATGACCGCCATCATCATGGCAGGACGAACCGGAGGCGCATACGCAGCGCGCATTTCCACCATGCAGGGCAATGAAGAAATTGATGCCCTCAACGTCTTCGGCATTCCAACATCCACGTATCTGATACTTCCGGCAGTCCTATCGCTCGTTATCACGATGCCATTTCTCTACCTCTACGGCTGCCTGATCGGCATGCTGGGAGGGTTCGTGGTCGCAATTTCCATGCTGGATATTACGGCTGCTGGCTATTTCCATCAGACAATCACGTCCTTCGGTATCGGCCAGTTTATTTTCGCATTTGTTAAAAGCATTGTCTTCGGTGCCTTCATCGGGCTGACCAGTTGCCGGATTGGCCTGAAGGCTGGACGATCAGCCGCTGATGTTGGCATCGCTGCCACACGGGCTGTTGTGGTGGGAATTGTCGGGGTCATTGCGATTGACGCCATTTTTGCCGTTATTGCCGATGTGCTGGGAATCTGACGCATGACCGATACCCGAAAAACTGTTCTTTCAATGCAGGATGTCACTCTCGCATTTGGACCGAAGGTTATTCAGAAGAACATCTCTTTAGAAGTTAAGAAGGGCAGCATTTTTGCCGTTATGGGCGGCTCTGGCTGCGGCAAGAGTACACTTCTGAAAAGTATGATTGGCCTGCTTCGCCCCACGGCAGGAGAATATCAGGTCGATGGCGAAGATTACTGGTCTGGCACTGAAGCAGAACGAACAGAGCTCAACCACAGGTTCGGCGTTCTTTTCCAAAGCGGCGCTTTATGGAGTTCCATGACTCTCGGGGAAAATGTCGCCCTTCCCCTTCAGATGTTCACGGACCTCAAACCAGGTGTCATCCGGCGGCTCGTAGAACTCAAACTGGGGTTTGTAGGTCTCCTGCCAGCCATCGACATGTCTCCGTCAGAGATCAGTGGCGGCATGCGCAAGCGTGCTGGCTTGGCACGAGCAATCGCACTGGATCCGGATATCCTGTTCTTTGACGAACCCTCTGCAGGTCTGGACCCAATCACTTCGGCCCGCCTGGATGACCTGATCCTCAATCTCCGAGATGGTCTCGGTGCGACCGTCGTTATCGTCAGCCATGAACTCTCCAGTCTGTTCCACATCGCCGATGACGGAATATTCCTGGACGCAAAAAGCAAAATCCCCATCGCCCACGGGTCTCCGAGAGACCTGCGCGACCACTGCGACGAACCTCAGGTCCATGCTTTCATGCATCGGGAACGCAACGAAGAAGGACGCAATTGATGAACAAGCAGGCTCTCGTAGGCGCCTTTGTTGTTGGTGGGATCGGCCTTGGCGTGGCAGCCTTCGTGCTGTTCGGCAACTTCCATCCCTTCACCCGCATGGAAAAGGCCGTCCTTATTTTCCATGGAGCATCTTCCGGCCTATCCGTGGGTGCGCCAGTCACTTTCCGTGGTGTGCAGGTTGGAGCGGTGGACAAGGTCGTTATCGAATATAACCCACAAACAAGAGACGCTTACATCCCTGTCTACATCACGATGCGGCCAGACAATATTACCCTCACCAACAGCAGCGCTCATCACTTCCCAACAATCCGGGATCTGGTGTCACAAGGCCTGCGAGGGGAAATGAATCTCAAAAGTTTCGTCACCGGCTCTTCCGAAATTGATCTGGATTTTGCGCCTGACACGCCAGCCGCTCTGCATCCTGACATTGCGACAGTTACGGAAATTCCGACAAAGCAGTCGTCCATTCAGGCGATGACACAAACTCTGCAAAATCTGCCCTTCAAGCAAATTGGCGACAATGCCAACGCCACCCTTGCAGCCGTCCGTGAGCTTTCCGACAAACTGGACAGAGACATGCCTGCACTGATCGAAAGCATCCGTGCAACATCCGATCACAGTCGGGACATGATTGATGCAAGCAAAGACCTCGTCACGCATCTTCAGCCCGAGCTGGAACATACTCTCAACAGTCTGAACCGACTTGCAGATGCTGGCTCCGACCAACTGACTGCGCGTGGGAAGGAACTCCAGGCTCTGCTGTTAAGCAGTAACCAAACCATCCAGAAGGCCGGGGAAAGCCTGAATAATATTCAGAGCATTACATCTCCACGCTCGACAGACCGAGCCAATCTGGAAGCCAGCCTGCGCGATATCGCTGCGGCAGCCTCTGCTCTGCGAGGGTTCGCAAACGACGTAGAACGCAATCCGCAACTCCTCCTGACGGGACGCCACTGATGAGACTACCTTTCGCTTCCCTAGCCCTCGTTGGTCTGCTGCTCAGCAGTTGCTCGTCCCCACCAGTGCGTTTTTACACTCTGGGAGCCCCTGCCATCGGGAACAATCTGCCCGCCAGCACGGCACCAGAGACTATATTAGCCGTCGACCCCGTCATTATTCCTGATTATCTCGATAGCCAGGATATTCTTGTCCGCGATGGAGATTTACTGGACCGGAGCGCGAATGGACGATGGGCCAGCCGCCTGTCCAGGGGCGTTACAGATCTCGTGACGGCGCAGTTGTCTCGTAGCTGGCCTTCAGTTTTCGTAACGACACACCCTTCCGCAGGGTCACCGCAAACGCGGCTGGTCATCACGATCAACCGTCTCGATATTACGAAGTCTGGTCAAGGAACGTTGGAGGCTGACTGGTCCTTTGTTCCAACTGACGAACACCACCCTGTTGCGCGCCAGCGCGCCAGCTTCAGTGCCCAGGGATCGGTGGCTACCGATGATAGAACCGCAGCACTGACGCGTGAACTCGTCAACCAGTTAGCTGTAAAAATCGGAACCTCTGCTCCAGTTATGTAAAAATATTGAACAGGAAGGCCTGAAACAGACCTTCCTGTTTCAGTTCATGCCTCTGGCTGTGCATTCATCAACGCAGCCACTGCCTCCCATTCGGGTGCAGCGTCAGCAGCACCATGACGCGTCGTTGCCAGCGCCCCACAGGCAGACGCAACGCGGACAGCCTCGGAAAGAGGCTTCCCCTGCGCCAGAGCGAACGCCAGCCCGGCGTTGAAACAGTCTCCGGCTGCCACAGTATCAACAGGCTGGATGCGAAATGGCGCACTATGGCCACTACGTGTTCCATCATGCCAAAACACGCCACGGCTTCCCATTTTGACGAGGACGGCTTTTACACCTTTTGCCAAAAGTAAGTTCGCTGCCTTTGCCGCGTCTTCTACCGTTTCAGGACGGATACCTGTCAATTGGAAGGTTTCACTTTCGTTTGGCGTAATAACATCGATTTCATGCCAGAGTGCTTCCAGAAGACCGTGCTCCGGCGCTGGTGCCGGGTCCAGCACAACCAGTGCTCCCTTAGCCCGCGCCTTACACGCTGCAGCTAAAACCGCCTTCTGAGGTACTTCAAGTTGCAAGAGAACTACGGCTGCCCGCTCGAGCCATTCCGATGCCGCTTCAACGTCGGTTTCATCTACCGCCATGTTCGCGCCACCAACCACAGTGATGCAGTTTTCTCCGCTCCCATCAATCCCGATCAACGCAATTCCGGTGGCGTGAGAAACATCTTCTCGCAGGGGAGAAAGATCCACTCCAAAACGCTCCAGTTCCTGACGCGCCTGTGCACCAAAACCGTCCTGCCCTATGCGTCCCGCCAGAGCGACCCGCACCTCAGAGCCAGCGGCCAAGCGCCCTGCTGCCGCAGCCTGATTACTGCCTTTACCGCCGAGCATGACAGCGTAGCTTTCGCCATGCACAGTCTCCCCAGGTCGAGGTAAACGGGTAGCCCGAGCGGTTACATCAATATTGATGCTTCCAAATGACAGGATCAGGGATTTCGTCGTTGGCATAGGTTTGATCTCGGTAAAATTGGGAAAAATTTCTTAGCATTAGGCTTGCAACGCCGTCAGTAGCCGTAAAGAATTTGCCTCTCCAGCCAAGCGATAACCGACATATGGATCGTATCGCCTATGGTTATTTTTTTCCTAAAGGGAGATGAATTTCCCATATTAATAGTTTCATTACTAAGCTAGGATTTCCTGAGCCGATGGAGACGTAGCAGCTTTTTTTTCAAGGTTTCCACAGCCGCGCCAGAAACGTTTCAACTGACAGGGTAAGTCTAACTATGTCCTCTGCCAATCGACAGACCTCCTCTCGCACAGCCACGAAAAAAGCCGCAGCGGCGTCTCGAAGCAAAAAAGCGGCTCTGCCCACTCCAGAAACCGTTATCGAAGCTTCATATGTTGGTGTAGAGCCTGTCGCTTCCGCAGAGGTTCCCACGAGTGGGCCGTTCCTCCCTGACATGGTCTGTGCCTTTGATAAGACATGGTACATGCGTGAGTACCCGGATGTGGCAGCTTCAGGCCTTGACCCGGCAACGCATTACCGGGAAGCGGGTTATCGGGAAGGTAGAAAGCCCAATCGCTTTTTTGACCCTGAAAAGTATCGCGCTGCCAATCCGGATCTGTTGGAATACGAAGATGACCTTCTGATGCACTTTGTATTTTACGGCCTGAACGAAGGTCGGCGCATTAGCTGATCCTTACTCAACCTTACTACAGAGCATAGCGCAGCCTCCTTCATTTTTTGTAATCGGTTGCGCCCTGCGGCTTGCCCTCCCCTCCTGGACAGAAGAGACTTCGCTCTCCGTACTCTGTTCAGGAGTCCCTGTATCGTGAAAAACCTTCGCCCCCGTCTCGCTGTCGATATGGATGAAGTCATTGCAGACGCACTTACTGCTCAACGTCTTTGGTACAAGGATGTCCACGGCTATCAGTGGACAGAAAACGAACTAAGGGGACGCCATTTAGGCGACTTGGCTACTCCGGAACATGCTGCGGGAATGCAGGCACTTCTGCATGACGGACACTTCTTCGGTGACCTTGACGTCATGCCCGGCGCACAGAATGCACTGGAATTTCTGAGCCAGCATTTCGACATTTTCATCACGACCGCAGCAATGGAGTATCCAGCCTCCTGCGCGCCCAAATTCCAGTGGCTACAGAAAAACTTTCCCTTCATTCCCACTCTGAACATCGTCTTCTGTGGGCACAAAAGCATTCTCGCTGCCGATTTTCTCATCGACGATAATGTGCGGCATTTTCAGAATTTCAGAGGACAGGGCATCCTGTTTTCCGCTCCCCATAATCTGAATGTGGAATGGTCGCCGCGGGTCGCCGACTGGAAAGATGCCGTTTCCTATCTGATGCAAATGCATCCCGAAACAGACGCTCCATAAACGCTCGCTCCCAGCCTTACAGCCAGAAATTACAGCATTGTAAGCTAACAGGCTTTTTTGCTTTTGGATTTGTGGTTCTGTTTAAGATACAGGTTTTCACCCTATTTTTTTCAGCTTCTGGTCAGTGAGCACATTCCGTTTATGTCCACCCCTTATCGCGCTGGTGCGTTTCGCCTCTCCCCTGAAGATTATCGTGCACAAACGGATGTCGCCCGAGCAAATCCAGAAGCATACTGGCAGGATCAAGGGAAAAGACTGGACTGGATTAAAGCACCATCCAGCGCGCAGGACACCGGAAATGGATGGTTTTCAGATGGAACGCTGAACGCCAGCTTCAATTGCCTGGACCGCCATCTGGAAACACGTGGAGATCAGACCGCGCTGATCTGGCAGGCAGAAGAAGCAGAGCACATCATCCGCCTCACATATCGTGACCTGCATGAGCGCGTATGCCGTCTGGCGAATGTTCTGCGTGATCACGGTATTCGTCGGGATGATCGCGTTGCAGTTCACCTGCCAACAGTGATCGAAGGCGTCGTGAGCATGCTGGCCTGCGCACGGCTGGGTGCCATCCATGTCGTGCTGTTCGGCGGCTTCTCGCCTGAAGCTATTGCAGACCGGTTGGCAGACAGTGGCGCCAGTTTGGTCATCACGGCCAATGTCGGGCGGCGTGGCGCGAAACGCATTCCTTTCAAGACAACAATGGACTCTGCGTTGAGCCTGCGTCCCGACAGCTTGTCCGTAAAGCACGTTCTGGTCGTCAGTGTCACAGACGAGCCCGTTCCAATGCAGGCGGGCCGTGATGACATGCTCAACCCGCTGCTGGCGTTGGCTTCAGTGTCCTGCCCGATTGAAACAATGGCCTCCACGGACCCGCTGTTTCTGCTTTACACGTCCGGAAGCACAGGCAAACCAAAAGGCATTGTCCATGGAACAGGCGGGTACCTGACCTGGGCCTCCTACACACACGAACTCGTCTTTGATCATCAGGCAGGTGATGTGTTTTGGTGCACGGCCGATATCGGCTGGATTACCGGTCATACCTACGTAGTTTATGGTCCGCTCTCGAACGGCGGCACCGTTCTCCTGTTCGAGGGCATGCCGTCTCATCCGAAGCCCGGTCGCTGGTGGGATGTTATTCAGGCCCATAAGGTCACCACATTCTATACCTCTCCCACCGCCATTCGTGCCCTGATGCGCGAAGGAAACGATGTTCCCCGCGAATACGACCTGACCTCTTTGCGCGTTCTGGGAACTGTCGGTGAGCCGATCAGTCAGGAGGCATGGTCCTGGTTCGATGATGTCATTGGTGGTGGGCGTTGCGCCTTCGTAGATACCTGGTGGCAGACTGAAAGCGGTGGCATCCTGATTTCGCCCGTTCCAGGCGCTGTCAAAGAAAAGCCAGCGTCTGCAACACTCCCACTTCCCGGCGTAAATCCCATCCTGGTTGACGACAAGGGACATCCGCTGGAGGGCGCAACAGAAGGTGTGCTCTGCATTGATGGATCATGGCCAGGTCGCGCACTGACGATCTGGAACGACGATGCGCTCTTTGAAACAACGTATCTTCGCCCCTACCCCGGCCATTATTTTACGGGCGATGGCGCACGACGCGACGAAGACGGCTATTACTGGATCACCGGCCGGGTTGATGACGTCATCAATGTTTCTGGACATCGCATCGGCTCTGCCGAGATTGAAGATGCACTGGCTGCAGAACATGCGATTGTTGAAAGTGCCGCAATTGGTATTCCGCATGACCTGAAAGGTCAGGGCATCGTTGTGTATGCTGTGGCCCGTGATCCGTCCCATCCTGACTTGGAAATGCTTGCCGTTCGCGCCATCGCTGCGAAAGTCGGGCGTTATGCGGTGCCTGAAAAAGTATATATCGTCCCTGATCTTCCGAAGACGCGCTCTGGCAAAAATGTCAGACGCCTGATGCGCAAAATTGCCTGCGGCGAGACTGATGGCCTTGGAGACCTCTCCACTTTGGCTGATCCAGAAATTGTGGAAGTTCTGATCGCTATTGTTCAGGGCTAACCAACCGGCACGACCAGCTTTTTCAACACAAGCTGGTCGTTGTCCTGCGAGATTAATGTGATGGAGCTTCCCTGGCGCCGAAAGCTTCCCCCATCATGGCGAACCGATGTTCTGGCAGGGCTTTCGCTCGCTTTTACAAACATCCCGCAGGTCCTTGGTTATGCCCGCATTGCGGCCATGCCACCCGTCACCGGGCTTTATACAGTTCTTCTGCCTCTTGTGGGCTTTGCCGCCTTCGGCTCTTCCAGACATCTTCTTGTCGCGGCAGATTCCGCCACTGCGGCCATTCTCTCTGGCGCCGTTACAGCCATGGCTGCACCAGGAAGCGCACACTACATGGCGTTGGTCAGCGCTACCGCGCTCCTTGCCGGAATGCTGCTTCTGGCCGCCAGATTATTTCGCCTCGGTTTTTTGGCAGACTTTCTTTCTCGAACAGTCCTTATTGGCTTCATGACGGGTGTCGGCGTCCAGATCGCCATTTCCATGTTTCACGACATGCTCGGCATCCAGACGACATCGCATAACCCCGCGATGCAGGCGGTCGAAACTCTTACTCAGGCCGCTCATCTCAACCTGACATCCACCCTTACCGCCGGTGCCACCGTGGGCGGCTTGCTCCTTCTAAACCGGTTTTTCCCACGATGCCCTGCCGCATTACTGGCCGTCGTTGGCGCTATTCTGGCAGACAGAACCGTCCCATTCCTGACGCGGAATCTCCCGACGCTTGGCCCTATCCAAAGCGGACTGCCGACCTTCCAAATACCCATTATCAGCTGGAATGAACTGCTTGCGCTTTTTCCTGTGGCAGCCTCATGCGTCTTCGTCATCATCACCCAAAGCGCTGCAACATCCCGCGTGTACGCAACACAGTTCGACGAAGAACTGAACGAAAACAGGGATCTGACGGGATTGGCAGCTGCCAACATACTTGCGGCAGTCAGTGGTACCTTCACTGTTAACGGCAGCCCAACCCAGACAGCTATGGCAGTGCGAGCTGGTGCCCGGAGTCAGGTGGCACAAGTTGTCTTTTCTCTTTCCACCCTGATCGTGCTCCTCTTCCTAGCCACACCTTTGCAATACCTTCCACAATGCGTACTTGCCGCGATTGTCTTCACTGTCGCGCTGGGAATGATCGAAATCCGCGCACTGCTCTCAATCCGTCAGGAGAGCCCGGGAGAGTTCTGGCTTGCACTTGTGACAGCGGCAGTCGTTATTGGTATGGGAGTGGAACAGGGCGTTCTTACTGCGATCGCCCTGTCGCTCTTTCGCCATGTGCGCCACAGCTACAATCCCCATACTGCGGTTCTCCAGCCCTTTACTCCTCACGGGCCTCTGGAAGCCGTTCCAGCGCATGCAGGCCTGGAAAGTGAGCCCGGCCTTATTATCTTCCGCTTCTGTGCTGACCTGTTCTACGCCAACTCCGCCCGGTTCAGCCGAGATATTCTGACACTGCTCAGCGATGCCCCCCACCCCGTTCACTGCATCCTCATTGAGTGCAGCGCCATCACGGATATTGACTATTCAGCTGCCAACGACCTGCGCCTATTACTCACGACACTGAAACAACGGCAGGTGAGGATGATTTTGGGACGTGTGAGCCAGGATCTCAGGGCAGATATGAACCGGCATCATTTGATAGCCGCAATCGGTCCAGAAAATATTTTTGAAGAACTTCACACTGCCCTTGCCGCCGCCAAGCGTTATACAGAGCCAACAGACCACATAACGAGCATTCCGGCTCCCACACGACAGCCATCGCGATGACCTTCTGGACGACACCAAGATGATATTCCCCGCTTACTGGAAGACCGTCGGACCATGATGGATGGCGAACAGGACAAGAAAAAAGATCTCGGCAGGCGGCAAAGCAAAAAGGATCGCACCGCGACGGCCCTAGCGTGGGAGGCACTTCGGCTGTTTTCTACTCAAGGATATGAAGAAACGTCCGTCGAGCAAATTGCCGAAGCCGCCAATGTCTCCCGTAGAACGCTGTTCCGATACTTTTCGGGCAAAGGTGATATCATTCTCGCCTGGACCAGCGACATGACGGAGGCCTTTAATGACGCCATTGCGTCTGCCAGTCCGGATGCTTCGTTGCAGGATATGGTCCTTCTGGCCCTTCTTCCGGTTGTTCGACGGATCACTGCCAATCGGGAATACGCCTACGCGCTCGTACAACTCCTTGAGCACGAACCCGCACTTCGGAGTGTCAGTCTGCAGAAATATGAGGAATGGGAAGAGGCGCTTGCCAAAGCCCTCATGGACCGCCTCCCCCCCACAGATATGCCATCACTGGCAGCCCGCCTGATTGCACGGACCGCGATTGCAACTTATCGCACAGCTGTAGACGAATGGATGAAAACGGAAGGCCGTACAGATCTGGAACATATCCTGCGCCGTGCCTTCACGTTCCATCCGCTTCTCTGGATGGAAGACAGCCCTCTTAGCCTTGGCTGAAAGGGCTTTATTGTCTCAGAGATCCAGTTCAATCGTGAAGTGATACGTCCGTGGCAGGCCAGCAACCGCAGAGTTTGTAGCGCTTCCACCACCGTTGATGCTCGAGGGGTAAACTGAAGCCCAGTAGCTCTGGTTCGTGACGTTATCGACCCCGAAGCGGAACACAAGAGGTTGATGATAAACGTGCGTTGCATAGCGCGCGCCCAGATCCAGCGTCACATAAGACGGAGCAAACGTGGTGTTATAGACATTGGCCGCCCGGCGCCCCATGTAATGCACGTTTGCATTGACAGCGCCGCCTTTAAGAAATGGCAGTCGATAATCAATCAACATGTTCGCCATCAGAGGCGGCACGCCAACAACCTGCTTGTAGGACGTCTTGGCCACACCCGTGTTCAGCAACTGAGCATCCAGCCAGGTCATACCGCCCAGAATACTCAGATCCTGCGTCAGATTTCCTGAGGCCTGGAATTCAACACCGTAATTCCGCTGCACACCGTAATTGGAATAAACATACGTAACAGGGTCTGTATAAGCGAATGGGCGAGACATTCTAAAGCCGGAAATATTCAGCTGCAGTCTCTTGGCCACCAAAATCTTGTAACCAACCTCATACTCTTCTGAACGCAGAGGAGCTGTCACTTCGTTTTCATTCACAGCACCTGCCGGCGCCGAAGTGCCAGCCTGCAATGACCGCCCCCAGGTGAAATAAGCCGTCTGATTGGCCGCCGGCTTATAAAGTAGACTTGTCATCGGACTAAAGGCAGCGGCACGGCTGTAGGACGACGTTTTCGTACCACTCGTCGCATAGTTATTGGTGCTCAGCCAACTCCAGGCCAGCGTCCCCATAATGGACCAGTGCTTGCCCAGAGAAATCGTATCCCCGGCCAACAGGGACTGCGTCATGGTATCGGCAGATTTATAACGTCCGGAATAATAAGGCTGTGCACTCGGAAATCTCTGTGGGTTGCCGATTGTCGCCTGTCCCAGAGTCAAAGTGCCGGTCGATGACGTCGGGTTGTAGTTCCCCATGACGTAACCGTTGGTTCCGATTTCGATCTGGTGCTTCAGCGGGCCCGTATGGAACGATCCATTCAAATAAGCCGTATTGCTGCCCGCCACGAAATCATTCGCCGTCGTCGCAGCTGAGATTGTCTGATGGTAAAGTCCCGCAGAGTTCAAAAGCTGGTTACCCGTACTGAAAACATTTCTGGCAGCATTCTGCCACATCCCACCCAGCTTCAGGCTCCAGTCATCATTGAAGTGATGAATGATCTTCATCAGGGCAGTATCGGTTTCCATGTTGTAACCGGCTTGCTTCTGACCATATCCCTTCTGGCTAAGATCAGGAGCATCCGGTAGCTGAATAGTCGTTGCGTACGAAAAGCCACCCGGATAGCCGCGCTGGGCATATGTGTACTGGCTGGCATCAATCTGGATGACTGTCTTCGGTGAAAGGTGAATGTCAAAATCACCGCTCACCAGGTTACGCCGCAGGTGAGAGTCTGCGACGTAACCCTCACCGTTCTGGTTCAACAGGTTCAGGCGGTAGCCGAACCACTTGTTGTGGCCGACCCGACCTGAGACATCGAGACTTTCCATGGGTGCTCCAATGGAATCAACACCCACGACGAAACGCTCTGTCTGCCGGTCTGTCGGACGCTTCAATGTAAAGTCAAATGTGCCCGCCGGATTTTGCGGACCATACACCGCACCAGCCAACCCATTCAGAACCTGAAGACTATCAAACTGCTCCGCAGCATAAGGCGTGGTGATGACCATGTTGAGGCCATCCATGCGCGTGTTAGCGATAACGTCGCCCTCAAACCCACGGGACTGTGGCCGGCTGGTATTCGGATCACCGCGCATTTCAAGCTGGGCAGATGGCACGAATGCAATCAGATCATTGATGTTTCTGGTCTGCTGGTTGACCAGAACATCATGGGGCACCACCATGACGGACATCGGCGTATCCAGAATGGATCGCGTACCAAGGGGCCCAAGAGAGGCTCCCTTCGTGCGATATTCCGCTGCAGTACCGCTTCCGTTACGACGATGAACAGTGATATTCTCAGGTTCAGACGCGCTTAAAGACTTCTTTGCCGCGGCTTCCGGAGTAGCGTTTTCTTTGGTTTCTGCCGCATAAGAAGGAACATTGCCCATGACAGATCCAGCCAGAAGGTACAAAGCCAGCCGCGAGAGTTTCATGCCTGAATCCTGTTCGTTGTTCTGAATTCTCCGCATCTTCTACATTTTGGCACTCAGTGCCACAATTTGAGTTTGCGCGATCTACAGCCTAGGGCGATTTTTTGAGGGGCACTGTCTCTTCAGAAACACAGTTCCCTGCGCGCGGGATCACAAAGCCCCAGTTTCAGTCTTGAGATCGTCGGATAAGTTTTGCCTCAACAAGCCTTTGAAAGCCGAAAGCGCGCCTTTCCTCTAATGACCGATGTATCGTCCAGGCCGATGGAACACCATGAGCACACTACTCATGGCAAAGGCACTCACGGCTGACAGAACAGCCTTTTCCCACGGTAAAAAGAAAGCAGACAGCGTCAGAATAGCTGCATCAATCATGATCTGAACGCGTCCGGCATTGATGCCACGGCTTTTCTGAAGCCAGAGCGTAATAACGCCCGTCCCGCCAACGCCCGCCTGATGGCGTGCCAGAGAAAGAATACCCATCCCAATCACTGTCCCACCAAATATGGCGGCGAACAGAGGCTGGACATAGGAAAGCTTCATGACACTTGGGATAACGCTCGCGAGCGCGGTGATGCCAAAACTGGCAATCGTCGTTTTAAGCGCGAAAGGTGGTCCCATGGCGCGAACGGCGAACAAAAGAAACGGTATGTTAATGACCGTGAAAAGATTTCCGGGCGTCATGGGCACGATGTATGACAGCAACAAAGCGATACCCGCCACCCCGCCGGTCACAAGCCCAGCCTTGTGCAGACACATCAGCCCCATAACAATCAGAGAGCAGCCTATCAAAAAAGCGTAGACGTCTTCTGCGTGAGAGTGACGCAACCCAGGACCATAAGGCGAAGTCATATCCAGAAAATCCAGTCGTTCAATGATCAAGCCCCTTGAGACGCATTGCATCAGGCCCATGAAAATCAGGCCCAGATAGTTCAGTCCCTTTGCCCTGCACAGCCCCTTTCATCTTCAGAAAATATTGTTTCAAACGGACTTCCCGTTTTTTGCCTGAAGCTGCGACCAACGGGGATTTATTGCTTGTTTGGAAATGCTCTTATGTGATCCGCGAGTCTCGAATTAGGCCTTCTCTCGGACGCTAAAACTGCAGCCTCCTCGAGAAACAAAGTGGATAGAGCGTCCGATGTACGTTCCTCTAGCGCCCCCGCGCTTGACCGAATAAGCAATATCAGAACATTGCTAAGACATATTTCCCGGCAAGTCTGGCACCAAATTCCACAGTTTTGTCTCTCTGTTACAATTGGGACCAATTTTCGCCACATCAGAAGACCTTTGATGATGCATTACGAATGGAGTTTTCTATGTCCACCAAGACTAAACGATCTGTAGCTCTGCTTATGGGGCTGGCACTTGCCATTGCTCCGGCCGTAGCGAACGCTCAGAGAGGCCCAGGTGGCGATGGAGGACATCGCGACGGAGGTGGCCCGGGTGGTCGTGACCGCGGCGGCCCCGGCGGCGGTGGATATCACGACCGTGGAGGCCCAGGTGGCGGAGGACGTGGGCCTGGCGGAAATGGTCATAGAGACCCCGGTGGCGACGGTTTCCGTGGTGCCGGTCCGCATCGTGGTATGTGGCGCTCGGGAGACCGTTATAATGGAGGGGGAGTATTTGTTGACAGTTGGCGCAGATATCCAGGCCTCTATGCCCCTCCTCCAGGATATCGCTGGATTGACTACGGCGGCAGCTTTCTCCTCGCTGCAATCACAACAGGGGTCATTTCCAACGTCATTATGAGCAACGTGAACGGTCCGGCGGTCGTAGCCCCCACACCTTACCCAACGTATGGTCCTGCTCAGGTTGAACCTGCTCCATACCCTGGACCTAGATACTGATTTAGCCCGAGGCGCGTCGGAGATGGCGCGCCTCTTAGGTTCTTATTAGGTGGCATCCACTGAGGATCGCGCTCTGCCCACCGACAACCTGAGACCCAATAAACCTATGTCCAGCCATAGAGAAGAACACTTGAGGAGCACTGCTCAGTTCAGAGGTTGAGGAGGCTCTTCCCGCGGTGGCGGATCCGTTGGCAGAGGTGAAGGCGGCGCTGGTGGATATGGCGGTCGTGGATTGGGCAAATCTACTGCACCTGCACCAATCGTCTTCCTTCCAAACGGCGGATATGGTGACGGCCCTGGCTCTTCTGGCAACTCAACGTCGGGCCATTCATCAGGCTCGGGAGTTTCCTCTTCCTCGGATGGGTCATCAACCATCGGATCACCATCCGGAAATGGATCTTTCGTGCCCGGATAGTCCATTTGGAACGCATATTGAGAAATGGGGGTACTGATCAGGATCGACATGTTCGCCTCCTACAGGGTGAATATTAAATTCCCTATCGCGCCAAAGGTTCAAATCTTCTCAAAAGAAACCTGTCAGTCTCGCTGGAGACGAACGATTAAGAAGTGCTGAACCCTTCCCTCCCATGCACTGCATACATTTCCAGTCTTTGAAACGGCGACATTAAGAAAGATATCTTCAAACGTCAGTTTTCTTTGCGACCCAGATTGTCCCGTAGTACACTTTCGCTCATGCGCCATCTCTCTCTTTTTGCCCTTATTTCCCTCTCGGCCTGCTCATCAGCTCCTTGGCTAACAGGTCATACAGACAGTCACTGTGTGCGAGAGCAGATGTTGACCGGGACGCAGGGCAATCCTCTTCCTTTCAGTCATGCAATGCAGGTGTGCGCGGTTTCCGCACAGAAGAGCAATAACGGTTACCCAAGACCTCTTGATCTCAGAGATGATACCACGCTTCAGGCGATGGCAGAGAACCCTGACTACAACACGGCTTCCGCCCCCTTCGTCCACCGCGACGCAAAAACGAAGGTTCCGGGCGGTGTTCGGAGAGTGAATATCGACTAAACCGCGCTCTTACGCGCATACAGTTTTTTTCAGACCATTCGAGACAAAACAAACATAATAAAATTTTTTATGCATAAAATTCATACAAGTAGCATGTATTATCTTTTATAATCGCAACAAATAAACTTGCCCTTTGGGTAGTAATTTCTCCTCCGGGTAACATTTTATTTTACTCTTTCCCGATATTTTCCCTTGCATTTCAAACACAATACCCTCATTGTCTTTTTAGCGGGTGCTTTTACTGGGGTAACCGGCGCATGTTGCGCCATTCTTTCTCCGTAAAAGTTATGATTTCGTGTGTGTTTTGTGCACGACCGCTATTGTTAAAAAAGGAGCCTCGTTATGGCAACAGGCACCGTAAAATGGTTTAACTCCACCAAAGGCTTCGGCTTCATTCAGCCGGACAATGGTGGTCAGGACGCGTTCGTTCATATCTCTGAACTTGAGCGTGCCGGCATCCACACCCTCAACGAAGGTCAGCAGGTCTCTTACGAGCTCGAAGCTGGCCGTAACGGCAAGACGTCTGCAGTAAGCATTAAGGCTCTTTGAAGCTTTAATCAGCAGCTCGTCTGTGCGAGAAGCCGCTCTTCGGAGCGGCTTTTTTTATGCCCGAACGGTAAGGCATAAACTCAACCATCCCCCCTAAAAGCACGTTTTCTGCTGCATCAGTGATGCATCACCTGCCCGCTACAGATCGACTGTTTCAGCTCGCAGCTCATTAAAACAAATCCAGAAAAAATATTTTACGTGTCATCAGAAGTGTAAGCAGATATGTGCAAATATACTTTAACTATCGCGCATCTCTACTCACCTGAAGAAGGCTCTCTATGGCTCTATCCGCTCACAAAAAAGAATGGATGGGTTTATTCTTTGCCATCTGTCTTGTCATGACCTTGGCAATATTTGGATGGCTCGGATGGCAAAAAGTATCCGGGGATGACTCCATCACGCACGTCACCATCGCTAAAATTGTAGCGATCGAAAAAATCAATGCTGGTTTAGGTGCACCAACATCCTACAAAATAACTTACGACCTGCACGGAACAATGATCAGTAATTATTTCACAGATGACTGGTATGAAACACACAAGACAAGAAAACATTTCCTCGTCACTTATAGAATGTCGAATGGCTATCATATCGACAGCATTCGCTGACATTGATTTTTACAATCAACAGAGAGGGCTATTCATCGCCCCCTCTGCATGATGCAGGATCAGGCCAAGCCTTCTTCCTGCAACGCCCGCTTAGCAGAGGGGCGTGACATAACCTTCTCTCGCAATGCCCACGCTTTGCGATGATGAGAAATATCCAGTTTCTTGAAAACAGCCCATGTCATGATAACAGCCGCATAAGCGTCTGCCTGCGTGAAGTCGTCACCCAGCCAATATGCTTTATCGTCGGACAGCATATCTTCGAACTGCGTCATCCGCCGATGGATCTGCGCATGAGTAGACTTCTCGGCGTCCTCCGTCAGGTTCGGGGCAAACAGGCCGCCGAATGCGCTGTGCAGATCACCACAGAACCCGAGAGCTTCCTGCAACCTAGCTCGTTCCAGAGAGGCATAAGCTGGCTGAAAAGCCGGAGTATCCGAATGGTCGCCGATATACTGAAGAGCTGCTGAATTCTGGGTCAAGACCACCCCCGGCTCAATCTCGATTGCCGGAACGGCTCCCCGCGGATTGATGGCAAGATAATCTGCGCCGGTCTCTGTCTTCTTCGTCGTCGTATCTACCTTTTCAAGGGTATACGGCTGACCGATTTCATTCAGAATAATATGCGCTGCAAGCGAACACGCACCAGGCTTGTAGTAGAGCTTCATAGTCACTTCTCCATTGCGCGAAGACGCAGGGAACAGAATGAGCGTATTCCTCAAGTGAGAAAAGGCGGGAAATATCCCGCCTTCTTTATGGGATATCTCAGGGCTGCTTTTCAAAAGCTCCGGCAATCGTCAGGCTGACGTCATCGCCAACATAGGGAACATACTTTTTGACGCCAAAGTCACTGCGATGGATTGTTCCAGTAGCCTGGAAGCCAACCGTATAGGCCTTGTCCATTGGGTTCACACCAGCGCCTACAAAGTGCACATGCAGAACAACAGGCTTCGTCGTGCCATGAAGTGTCAGATTACCACTGACAACAGCATCTTCGGCACCTACCGGTGAAACCTGCGTCGAAACGAAAGTCGCATCCGGATACTTCGCAGCATCAAACCACTCGTTATTCTTCAGTTCGTCAGTCAGAACCGTACTTGATGTCGCAACACTGGAGACCGGGATCGTCACAGAGAGCTTTGATTTCTCCGGATAGCTAGCATCCAGCTTCAGGCTACCACTCACGTTGGAAAACTGACCCGAATAGTAAGAAAAGCCAAAGTGCAGGACTGAAAAATTGACCTGGGTATGACCAGCTTCAACCTTGTAAGAGCCACTCTTCACATCAGCCGGCGCAGCGGCAAACGCAGTCGTGGAGACAGCCGCGCAAGCAAGAGCTGCAAAAGCACCAAAGAGTATTTTCTTCATGGGAAGATCTTTCTTTTTTGAATTGAAACAGAATCAAGTTCAACCGAAGCGGAAGCCGGACAACGCCTTCCCCATGACGGTATCACTATAATCACGGACACCCCGGTCCGTTCCGGCTGCTCCTGCTACAAACATCAATGGTAACAGGTGTTCGGCTTTCGGATGACAGTCCCGGGCGAAAGGAGCGTCCGCCCATCTCGCCAATAAGGACTCCCGCTGTTCAGGCGCCGCCTCCACAGCCAGGCGCAACCAATCATCAAAATGCCTGGACTGTTCGTCAGCTTCTGCATCTTGGCGCAGGAATCGTCGCAGATTGTGATAGGTCATGCCCGCTCCCACCAGCAGCACGTTTTCATCCCGGAGCGGAGCCAGAGCTCTGCCGATTTCCATCACGTCCTTAGCCGTCGCGTTCAGTGGCAACGAGATCTCAATGACAGGAATATCGGCCTTTTCGAACGCAAGCATGAGTGGAATAAACACACCGTGGTCAAACCCGCGATAAGCATCGCCGACACTCGCGATACCCGCCTTTGCAAGAAGCTGCTGAATATGTTCAGCAAGCTCTGGAGAGCCCGGAGCTGGATACTGAAGCTCATAAGTGTGAGCCGGAAAGCCGTAATAATCATAGATCAGCGGAGGACTGGTCCCTGTTGTCACAGTAACCTGATCCGTCTCCCAATGCCCTGACATCACGACCAGAGCCTCTGGCCGCTGAGGCAACGTCCCCGCCAGTCCACGCAAATGCTCAGCCATCTGATCCCAGACATCAGGCCAGTCCATGAAAAAGCAGGGACCACCCCCATGAGGAATAAAGACAGCGGGCTGGCGTTTTCCATGTCCTGCCTGCTTTGGATTATCCGTCATGAGAAACTCCGTCGTCAGTCGATCTGCCACGAAGGTTGTCATCAAACTGCCAGAACGATAATCCTGACTACAGGAAAGTCATCTGGCACCAGGAGTGTGAAATGCTCGACCGGATTACCAGCATGCAAGCCTTTGTCCGGGTGGTTGGACAAGGGAGTTTTGCGGCCGCAGCACGGTCTTTGGGCCTTTCACAGACGATGGTCACGAAGCACGTATCCGCTCTTGAAGCCCATCTTGGCGTGGCCCTCTTTCATCGCAGCACGCGCCGCCTGTCACTGACAGAACCTGGGCAACTCTATCTCGATCGGTGCCAGAAACTCCTTAGCAATCTGGAGGACATGGAACAGGAGATCACCGCAGGCGCTGTTGAGCCCCGTGGGCTACTCCGCATGAACACGCCCGTGTCGTTCGCCATTCGTCATGTCGCTCCGCTCCTGCCAGAATTCAGTCAGAAATACCCATTGGTAACAGTCGAACTGGGCGTGGATGATCGCCGTGTCGATCCTATTGCTGAAGGGTGGGATTTAACTCTCAGGATCGGCCATCTGTTGCCCAGCAGCCTCAAAGCCCGGCGTCTGGCGCATATCAACTTCACGCTTTGCGCCGCCCCTTCCTATCTGGCCAAACATGGTACTCCAGCCACGGTCAGTGACCTCGAACATCACACCTGCCTCGGCTACACCCTCAGCGACCCCGTGGGCACCACACGCTGGAGTTTCGGACGCCGGGGAGAACGGACCATTCCGGTCAAAAGCAGCCTGCGCTCCAATAATGGAGACGTTCTGCGCACGGCAGCATTGGCTGGCCAGGGCATTCTTTATCAGCCCACATTTATTGTCGCCGATGAGCTTCAGTCAGGCCTTCTCAAACCTATCACACTGGATCTCCCCTTGCTGGAAGGGCCTGACCTGCATGCCGTTTATGTGCCGACAACGCACGTACCACTCAAAGTCCGAGTGATGATTGATTTTCTGGCCGCACGTTATGCACCTGTTCCTCCATGGGAGCGAGCAGGTAATCAATCCTGAAGGCGATATCTGGCTCTCACCAGCACATCCTGTTCAAGCATTTGCAGAACGTCCCGCTGCTCCTGAACACCGACAAGAACTACCACTCCGCGAATTGTCGATCTTGCCCCCGTCACATGATCCTGAAAAACTTGGGCCAAAACCATCGACAACCCCTCTCGCGAGCAGCAGGAGCACCCGATGCCGTGTCTTTTGCGAAATGGCGAAGGCGGCGGCAAAGAGACCACGCCTGACCATCCCTCTCCCAGCATATCCGCAACAAGAACAGTCTCTGCCCTCCGCGACATAGGCCAGTCGGAAAGGTCCGTTACGACCGAGAGAAAGAGCTGAGACATCAGTTATTCAACCGACCGGTCGGCACCGTAACAGGGTGGCGCCCCCATGTGTTGGTGACAATAACGCCAGCCATAACAATGGCACCGCCGACGAGTGTTCGGAACGTCGGAATCTCATGGGTCAGAATATAGGCCAGAACCATCGTTACAGGCGGCAGCAGGTATAGCAGCGCCGCCCCCCGCGTAGCTCCCAGATGCCCGATCACAAAAGCCCAGGCAGCGTATCCGATTGCGGCTGGGAAAATGCCCAGTTCCAGCACAGATGCCCGTCCTGCCCATGATGCATGAGAAAAGCTGGCCAATCCTTCTGGCAGCCAAGGCAGCAGGAACAGAGCACCGCTGATCAGAATATAAGCGATCGTTGTAAGAGCACCGTACCGGCGGATCAGCCCTTTCTGAAGATTCGTGTAGAGCGCTCCGCAAACAGCGGCTCCAAACACGAATGTCGCACCTGAACCGAAAGACAATCCGCCAGACTGCCCTTGGGCGATCAGGACAACACCCGCAAAACTCAGAATGGACCCAGCCCATCCCAGAAGAGACATGCGCTCTCCCAGAAACGCCATGGCAATCAGTCCGGCCATAAGAGGCGCCGCACTGATAAGGAGGCTCGCAGCCCCTGCGGAGACTGTCACTTCGCCGCAGTTGAAAAAGATATTGTACAGCGTGATGCCCACCGCACCGCACCCTAGAATCTGCGGGATGTCCGCTTTCTGCAGGCGAGCTGGACGTTTCCAAAGCAGCCAGCCACCTGCAGCAATGGCGGCGATGGCATACCGCACGGCCGCGAGCGGGATAGGCGCAAAATCATGCAGGGCAATACGCACAACCGGATACGCACTGGCCCAGGACAGAATGGCGACTGCTATAAAGAGTGGAAGGAAACGACCAACTGAATTTGTCATTGCTGTTCCGCGAGAAGGAATTCCCAATTCAGGGAGACGCATCACATATGACAGGCCTGTTAAAAGAAGGACAGGACAGATCCGGTTTGCCAGTAGCTTCCCTCAGCCGTTATACAGGCAGGCCTCCATGCCGGGTCCCTGTTACCCGGCATAATATCCTGTCCTGATTTTATTCCTGAAGAGCGCCTCAATGTCCTCACGTCCCCATCTGCTTGATGCCCTGTCAGACCAGGTTCTGCTGTGTGACGGTGGTATGGGATCMCGCGTGCAGATGCTCGATCTGGAAGTAGAAAAAGACTACTGGGGACAGGAAAACTGCACGGAAATCCTGAATCTTTCCCGCCCAGAGTTGGTTCGGGAGATTCATCGCGGCTACTTCGAAGCTGGCGCGGATATGGTTGAGACCAACACGTTTGGTGGCTCGATCGTCACGCTTGCTGAGTTCGACCTCCAAGACCGCAGCCGCGAAATTAACCGTGTTGCTGCCACGCTGGCCCGAGAGGCAGCAGAGACCTTCTGTGACGGCCGCCATCGTTACGTCATGGGCTCCATCGGGCCCGGAACGAAACTGCCGACGCTTGGCAACATCGATTATGACACGCTCGAATCCGGCCTGATCGAACAGTGCCGTGGCCTGATTGACGGCGGTGTCGATGGGTTCCTGATTGAGACGTGTCAGGACACGCTCCAGATCAAAGCGGCCGTCAACGCGGCCAAAGCCGCACGGATCGAACTCGGGTCGGACGCTCCCATTTTCGTACAGGTAACGGTTGAAACCACCGGCACCCTCCTCGTTGGACCCGACATCGCTGCGGCAGCCACAACCGTCAACGCGCTGGACGTCCCGTCTTTGGGCCTGAACTGCGCCACCGGCCCGCAGGAAATGGCAGAGCACGTCCGCTGGTTGTCTGAAAACTGGCCGGGCCTGATTTCCATGCAGCCCAACGCTGGTCTCCCGGAACTGGTAGACGGTAAAACGGTCTATCCTCTCAGCCCGGACGAAATGGCTGTGTGGATGGAGCGTTTCATCCGTGAAGACGGCCTCAACCTGATTGGCGGATGCTGCGGAACGTCCACTCCTCATATTCAGGCTCTGGACGGCATGCTGCGCCGCGTGGGTGGCGAAAAATACCGTCCGGCTCCGGTCAAGCGCAGCACGATCTGGATGCCGTCTGTATCCAGCCTCTACTCGCAGGTGCCGCTGCGGCAGGAAAACAGCTACTTCTCGATCGGCGAGCGCTGCAACGCCAACGGCTCCAAGAAATGGCGTGAACTTCAGGAAGCGGGCGACTGGGATGGCTGCGTCGCCGTTGGCCGGGAACAGGCTGCCGAAGGCTCCAATGCTCTGGACGTCTGCACGGCATTCGTTGGCCGAGACGAAGTTGCCGAGATGAACGAAGTCGTCACGCGCTTCACGTCATCCGTTAATGCGCCTCTGGTCATCGATTCAACCGAGACTCCAGTCATCGAGGCCGCTCTGAAGCTGCATGGTGGCAAGCCGATCATCAACTCAATCAACTTTGAGGATGGTGAAGATCAGGCGCATGCCCGCATGAAGCTGGCAAAGAAGTTCGGCGCCGCGATGATTGCCCTGACCATTGACGAAGTGGGCATGGCCAAGACGCCAGAAGACAAGCTGCGCATTGCAGAACGTCTGGTTGATTTCGCCTGCAATCAGTACGGGCTGCCCCAGTCCGACCTGATGATCGACCCGCTGACCTTCACTATCGCGACCGGCATGGAAGACGACCGTAAGCTCGGCGTCTGGACGCTTGAGGGTATTCGGATGATCCGGGATAAATTCCCTGACATCCAGATCGTGCTGGGTCTTTCGAACATTTCCTTTGGTCTGAACCCTGCGGCACGTGCAGTTCTGAATTCCGTATTTCTGGATCATGCCGTCAAAGCAGGCATGACCGGCGCAATCGTGCATGTTTCAAAAATCCGTCCGCTGCATCTGATTGCACCGGAAGAAGTGAAAGTCGCGGAAGACCTGATCTTTGACCGTCGGACTGCCGATTATGATCCGCTCCAGAAGCTTCTGGAGCTTTTTGCTGGCCGGAAAGCTGCGGATGCCGTCAAGAAGCGCCGCGCTGAAACACCTGCGGAACGCCTCAAGGACCGGATTGTAGACGGGGACCGTAAAGGCATCGAGGATGACCTGGATGCCGCCATGCAGGATATGGCCCCGCTCGACATCATCAACACCGTTCTGCTGGACGGCATGAAAGTCGTAGGCGAGCTCTTCGGGTCTGGCAAAATGCAGCTTCCGTTCGTGCTGCAATCTGCCGAGACGATGAAAACAGCCGTAGCCTGGCTTGAGCCGCACATGGAGCGCAAAGAAGGCCAGCATCGCGGCACGATGGTTCTTGCTACGGTGAAGGGTGACGTCCACGACATTGGCAAGAACCTTGTGGACATTATCCTGACCAATAACGGCTATCAGGTGATCAACCTCGGCATTAAAGTGCCCCTGGCTGACATGATGGCTGCAGCCAAGGAACATAATGCTGACGCTATTGGCATGTCAGGGCTGCTCGTAAAATCAACCGTCATCATGCGTGAGAACCTCGCGGAGATGAAACGGCAGGGCTTCGATGTTCCCGTGATTCTCGGTGGCGCGGCTCTGACCCGAAACTACGTCGAAGAAGAATGCGCCCTGTCTTACGGAGACGGCGAGCCAGGCCGCGTCGCATATGCCAGAGATGCGTTTGATGGATTGTCCCTGATGGACAAGATCGCGCAAAAAGAGTTTGACGGCTATCTGGGGGCGATCCAGAGCCGCCGTGCGGGCAAGGCAAGCCGCAAAAATGCGCGTGCCCCGGAAAGTGCTGAAACTCGTGGCTTCGGCACAGTTGATCCTGCCGCCGCCCGGGAGCGTCGCAATCGGATCTCAGGCGAGCTGCCTCCTCTCACGCCACCTTTCTGGGGCACCCGGGTTGTGGAAGCTGCGCCTAATGCCGTGCTGCCGTTCCTGAATGAACGCTCACTCTATCAGTTCCAGTGGGGCTTCCGGAAACAGGGACGCTCCCTTGAGGAGTTCATGGAGTATGCGAAAATGGAACTTCGCCCCGTCCTGAAGCGCATGCTGGCGCTCAGTGCGGAGCAGGAAATCCTGCGCCCGCAGGCCATCTATGGATACTGGAAAGCTGCCGGTGACGGAAACGACCTGATCCTGTTTGAAGAAGACGGCAAGACTGAAGCCGCGCGCTTCACCCTGCCCCGCCAGCCGAAGGACGACGGCGAGTGCATCGCGGACTTCGTGCGTGACATCAATGATGAGCACCGCGACGTTGTTGGGCTTCAGGTTGTTACCGTTGGGCAGAAAGCATCAGACCTTGCCCGGGAATGGTTCGAGGCCAATCGCTATCAGGATTACCTCTATCTGCATGGCCTTTCGGTCGAGATGGCGGAAGCCATGGCTGAATACACCCATAAACGGATCCGGGCAGAGCTTGGTTTTGCGGCGGAAGATGATCGTGACATGGAGAAAATGCTCTCCCAGTCCTATCGTGGGTCACGCTATTCCTTCGGCTATCCTGCCTGCCCCCGCCTTGAAGATCAGGAGCCAATCCTGCGCCTTCTGGATGCTGAGCGCGTCGGGATTTCCCTGTCTGACGGGTTCCAGCTTCATCCTGAGCAGTCAACGTCTGCTCTTGTGGTGCTGAATCCGCGCGCCAAATACTTCACTGTCTGACTCAACGGAGAACCACGGTCATGGCATCACAGCAAATCGGCGGGCTTCTTGCCCAGCTTCGACTCATCAACGGTGAACGTGGCTTCTTCGCCAACTTTTTTGGCCTCTTCTGCGTGGCCTGTCTTTTGGGACTGGCCAACATGTTCAGCCGCTCTGTCCTGCACGCAGATATGGGATGGCTGCTTAAACCACTCATGGTGGTCATGGCCCTGTATTTCTTTCTTCCCTATCTCCTGCTGCTCATCATTGACAGACGCAGCACCAACTAACGTTCATTCATCCTACACTTCCAAAAAGACGCCCCAACATGGGGCGTTTTTCTTATCTGCGCTCCGTGAGAGGACCGCATATAGATTGTCTTTTCAGTCATCGGATTTATAATAATTTTACAAAATTGACGACTTTCCATTTCGGATATTCCATGACGGTTCTTTCTCCTTCCGCTGAAGAACGCCTTCAGACTGTTCTTTCTCGGCTCGCTGCAACACTGGGAAGCCGGATCAGCACAGCCCCCTCCGTGCTGGAAGAACACAGTCACGGCGAAGCTATGGAGGCTGCCCGACTGCCGACAGCCGTCATTTTTGCCGAAAGTACGGAAGATGTTTCAATCGTCCTGAAAGAATGTCACGCCTCCCGCGTTCCCGTAGTCGCTTTTGGCGCAGGAACATCCGTTGAAGGGCATGTCACGCCTCCAGAACACGCCATCAGCCTCGATCTCTCTCGCATGACCGGCATTGTAGAGATAAACCCGGAGGATCTGGACTGCCGCGTACAGGCTGGTCTCACCCGACAGGCTCTCAACACACAAATCCGCGATACCGGACTTTTCTTCCCCGTCGATCCGGGCGGTGAAGCTACGCTGGGCGGCATGTGCGCGACCCGCGCTTCCGGAACGGCAGCCGTGCGCTACGGCACGATGAAGGAAAACGTGCTGGGTCTGACTGTCGTGCTTGCAACAGGTGAAGTGGTCCGAACCGGCGGTCGCGTCCGCAAATCTTCCACGGGCTACGATCTGACGTCCCTCTTCATCGGCTCTGAAGGCACGCTCGGGATTATTACGGAAATCCAGCTCAAGCTGCATGGGCGCCCTGACACCCTCTCCGCGGCAGTCTGCCAATTTGAGTCTTTGAACGATGCTGTTCAGACTGCAATGGAAATCATCCAATGCGGCATTCCGATTAACCGTGTCGAATTAATGGACAGTGTTCAGATGGATGCATCCATCCAATATTCCAAGCTGACCGGCTATCGCCCCCTGACAACGTTATTTTTTGAATTTGCTGGCGCCCCTGCAGCCGTACAGGAACAGGTTACAGCAACCCAGGAGATCGCTCTCGCAAACAATGGACTTGGTTTTGCCTGGGCCGAAAGCGCGGAAGACCGGGCTCGTCTGTGGAAAGCTCGCCATGATGCCTACTGGGCCGCAAAGGCCATCGATCCGACCGCCCGGGTCATCTCAACAGACTGCATTGTTCCAATCTCACGACTGGGGGAGCTGATTGCCGGTGTCTCAAGCGACATTGCCGCATCCGGTCTCAAAGCCCCGCTTCTCGGCCACGTCGGAGACGGAAATTTCCATACGCTCATCATCACCGAACACTCCCCGAAAGGGTATGCTCAAGCCTTGGATCTGGACCGGAAAATTGTCGGTCGGGCGCTGGCTCTCGGGGGTTCCTGTAGTGGCGAGCACGGGGTTGGACTGGGGAAACTGGAGTTTTTGGCTCAGGAGCACGGTGAAGGCTCACTCAGTGTCATGCGTGCATTAAAGAATACGATGGACCCGCACCATATTCTCAATCCGGGAAAGCTGCTTCCCAACGGGCCCGTTTATCGGGGATAACACCACCCTTCTGATATTCTGCTTTTACGGACCCTGCCTGCAATGTCTTCAGCTTCTGCCGCGTTCCCGGATGTCGTTCTGATTGGAGGCGGCATCATGAGCGCAACTTTCGCCGCCCTCCTGCAAGAACTGTCCCCTGAACTCTCCATTACGCTGTTCGAAACGCTGGAACAGTGTGGGCAGGAAAGTTCAAAGGCCTGGAACAATGCCGGGACCGGACACGCAGGGAACTGTGAACTGAATTACACGCCGCAGCGTGCAGATGGCAGCGTGGATATTTCCAAGGCTCTGGCCGTCAACACCGAGTTCGATATTTCCCGCCAGCTTTGGGCGCACTGGGTACGGACGGGCCGCATTGCAGATCGGAGCACCTTCATTCACGCCTGCCCTCATGTCAGTCTTGTCTGGGGTGAAGCTGACGTTGCTTTTCTTAAAGCGCGCTACAACGCCATGGCTAGCCACCACTGCTTTGACGGGATGGAATACAGCGAAGATCCTGCAGTGATTGCGAGTTGGGCACCTCTTGCGATGGAAGGTCGGGATCTGTCTATTCCTGTGGCGGCCACCCGCATTAAAAGCGGAACGGATGTCGATTTCGGGGCCCTGACCAGAAGCCTTCTCTCTGGCTTGCAGACCGCCCCCGGCTTCCACAGCTTTTATCGTCATCGCGTGACGGACCTGACCAAAACAACCGATGGTCGTTGGCGTGTCACTGCGGTCAATATGCAAACCGGGGCGCACAGGTCTGTGCTGACGCGATTTGTCTTTATCGGCGCAGGTGGTGCAGCACTGCCCCTCCTTCAGAAATCCGGTATTCCTGAAGCACGCCGGTACGCAGGCTTCCCAGTGAGCGGCTTATGGCTGCAATGCACCAACCCTGCCATCACGCAGCGGCATCATGCGAAAGTTTATGGAAAAGCGCCCGTCGGATCTCCCCCGATGTCTGTCCCACATCTGGATACGCGGGTGATCGATGGAAAATCCTGCCTTCTTTTTGGTCCGTATGCGGGTTTTTCTACCAAATTTCTCAAGAGCGGCTCCTGGATGGATTATTTCCAATCCTTGAACAGCAGCAACATCATTCCCGCCATGACCGCAGGCAAAGATAATCTTTCGCTCCTGAACTATCTGGTGCGCGAAGTAACACAGAGCGACCATAAGCGCTTCCAGTCCCTTCTGAACTTCTATCCGCAGGCTGATGAAAGCCAGTGGACAAAAATTGTGGCCGGGCAGCGTGTTCAGATCATTAAGCCGGACAAAGGTCTCCATGGTGTCCTGCGCTTCGGCACAGAACTGGTCCGCAGTTCCGATCAGTCGCTTGTTGCAATTCTCGGTGCATCGCCGGGCGCATCCATCGCCGCCTCAGTAGCTCTGCAAGTCGTGGAAAAGTGCTTTCCTCAGAAGATTTCTTCAAATGAGTGGCTGCTACGCCTTAAAGAGATTTTTCCCGCCTATGGGGTGGATCTGAAACAGAACGCTGCCCTTTGCCGCGAATTACGTACGAGCACCGCTGCTACCTTAGATATTGATGCCTGAGTGCGTCTAAAATTGTAGAAAAGCATTCATCCGTTGTGTATACACAATATTGATGCATAACCGTATTGCTCTCTTCCGGGCTGAACGAGGTCTTTCGCGTAAAGACCTCGCTGAAGCCGTACAGGTTAACCCCCAGACGATCGGCTATCTGGAACGCGGCGATTACAAACCCAGTCTGGAACTCGCGATGAAGATCTGTGCGGTTCTGAAAGCAGAGGTCGAAATGGTTTTCTCTCTGACGCCATTTGATTCACTTGTCGAACAGATGCGCGCGCGCATGGAGGCTGGAAAACAGTGACATTCTCTCCTCGCCCCACTGATAAATTTTTCAGCGTCATGGACAATGTAGCCAATATCATTGGACGTCCTGTTTTCTGGCTTGGGGGACTGTTTCCAGACGGGACACCCGTGTCACCTACAAGCACAATTCCCCTCTGGAAACCTGTCACAATTGCAGTCTGCGCGACCATACTTTTCCAAGCGCAATATTCCTGCTGAGCCCCGGCTGGATGATGTCAGTATTCTTCATCAGCGGAACGTTTCTTTTGAATATTTGCGCCCGGATAAAACTGCAGCATTCTTTATACAGACTGAGTTCTTGGGACAGGGATGAACGAGAGCAGCAAACCATCCTGACATGCCGAAACTCTGCCCTCGTCGTGATGAGTGCAGGAGCTGTCATCATGCCTCTGTTACTGGCTTTTACGCTCATTCATGACCAGTTTCAGCTGAGCCAACTAAAAACAATCAGCCTCATTACTCAAGCTTTTCTCTGCCTCAATTATCTTGTGACCCTCGCATCAGCGGCACAAATTGGCACACTCGCCTGGCTGGAACGCGATCAGCCATCATCACCGGATGCTGCCTGAAATTCCAAATTTTCTGTTTAGCTCGACACATAAAAAAGGCCGGCCTTCGTCCCCCGACGAATAGACCGGCCATATCAAGCAGACCCGAAGAGCGGTCAGGCTGCCTGAACTGTATCAACCTTTGGCTTACTGGCGCGCACTGGCGCAGCACTTGCTGCATGTGGCGTCAGGGTGCGCTGAACTGCATTCTGCCAGCCGTCCAGCATGATGCGGCGCTGTGCAGGATCCATACGCGGAGAGAACAGACGCTCCTGAGCCCAAGTTGCCGCAACTTCTTCCAGGCTACCCCAGAGACCAACATACAAGCCGGCAAGAAAAGCAGCGCCAACGGCCGTGGTCTCGACGTTTACAGGGCGCTCCACATCAGCCTTGAGCATGCTGGCAAGGAACTGAGCAAACCAGTCGTTAGCTGCCATGCCGCCGTCAATACGCAACGTCTTGGCCCGCATCGCGCCGTCCTGACGCATGGCATGAACAAGGTCATAGGTCTGATACGCAACAGACTCCAGCATCGCGCGGGCAATGTGTGCCTGCGTCGAACCCAGCGTGAGACCACAGATCATGCCACGTGCTTCAGGATCCCAATGTGGCGCGCCAAGTCCGACAAAAGCCGGCACCATATAAACGCCATGGCTATCCGGAATACGGGTTGCCATATCATCGGTCTGTGACGCATGCGTGATCAGTTGCAAACCATCACGCAGCCACTTGATACCGGCACCCGCCACGAAGATGGATCCTTCGAGAGCATAGGTCGTCTTGTTGCCAATCCGGTAACCAATGGTCGTCAGCAGACGGTTATTGGACTGAATTGGCTTCTCGCCTGTGTTCAGGAGCATGAAGCAGCCCGTACCATAGGTCGCTTTTGCCATGCCTTCTTCAAAACAGGCTTGCCCGATCAGAGCAGCATGCTGGTCACCCGCCATACCACCGATCACGATGGACTCACCGAACAGGTCAGGCTCTGTTTTGCCAAACAGGCCGCTGTTATCCTGGACTTCAGGCAGAAGCGCACGAGGCACATTGAACAGGTTCAGCAGTTCATCATCCCACTGAAGGGTGTGAATGTTGAACAGTGAAGTACGGCAGGCATTCGTGATGTCGGTTGCATGGCGTTTGCCACCCGTCAGACGCCACAGAAGGAAGCTGTCGATCGTGCCCGCGGCCAGTTCCCCTGCTTCAGCACGCTTGCGGGCACCTGCAACGTTATCAAGAAGCCAGGCAATCTTGCTTGCTGAGAAATACGGGTCCAGCAGAAGGCCCGTCTTATCACGCACAATTTCTTCGGCGCCCTGCTCACGCAGGCGATTGCATTCCTGAGCCGTCCGGCGATCCTGCCAGACAAGCGCATTATGAATGGGCTTGCCGGTCTTGCGGTCCCAGACCACGACTGTTTCGCGCTGATTGGTAATGCCGATCGCAGCAATCCGCCCAACACCACCAGCCGTGGAAATCGCTTCACGCGCCGTCTCGAGAACGTCTTCCCAGATATCTTCCACATCATGCTCGACCCAACCCAACTCAGGATAGTGCTGGGGGAATTCGCTACGTGAAATGGACACGGCGCGGGCATTGCTGTCGAAAACAATACTGCGGGTCGATGTCGTGCCCTGATCGATCGCGAGAATGTAGTCTTTCTTTGCCATGCTACTTACTCCGGAAACGGACAGATCAAGAGACCTTGTCGATGACGGGACCTGTTGAGGCAGGTACGGAAGGGTTCGAAACGACGAGCACAGGCTCGGCTAGGTTTAGCGCTTCAGATGATGGCGCAGACGCTACCACAGAAATCCGAGGCATGAAGGGGCGAAGACCATACTGGTAAATCGCGGCACCAATCGGACCACCGACCATTGGCGCTGCAATTGGCACCCACCAGTAGTTGGACGGAGCCGGAATGGCAGCCTGCCCCCATCCTGCAAAGAAGCAGAACAGGCGTGGACCAAAGTCACGAGCCGGATTGATGGCCCAGGCTTCCAGATACCCGGCAGACGCACCGATGATTGCAACCAGAAGACCAATGATCAGCGCACCGGAATTCGCCTGCGGAGCCTGCGTATTGTACTGGCAGGTCACGGCGAAAATACCGAACACCAGAATACCGGTCAGAACAGCCTCATCCCAGAACGCATGAGCGACACTGATGAAATCGCCCGGATGCGTGAAGAACACGCCAGCAGAGCCGCCATCCAGTGCACGCGTCAGGCCATGAGCCGCATTGTAGTGGTCAATGACCGGCACATAGAGCGAGTACACGAGTGCCGCGCCCGCCAGGCCACCCAGAACCTGAGCACCAATATAGGGTACGACCTTCTTCCATGAGAACCCACGGAAGAGCGCAAGTGAGAGCGTCACAGCCGGGTTGGCGTGCGTGCCGCTGACTGCCCCGGTCGCGTAAATCGCGACCGTAACGGACAGTCCCCAGACGATACAGACGCCCCAATAGGCCGTCTTGTACGGGCTGGGGTCGTAAAGCGAATACATGGCAGCGACGCCATCTCCGAAGAGAATGATGATGGCGACAGCAAAGAACTCAGCAAGGAGTTCACCAAGGTAGCGTTTATTCTCTGACATGACCGGATGTCCGACATGAGAATTGAAGGAAAGATCAGGCGACGTCCTGCCGCCATGTTCCGGAGGTCTCGGAGCCAGCCGAACGTTCTGTTCCGGCACGCTCCTCGATATAGGTCTGGAGTGCGGCTTTCTCGGCATCAGTCATGAACAGACCCAGCTTCGAGCGGCGCCACAGCACGTCCTGCGCAGACCGTGCCCATTCGTTGTCGATCAGATAATCGACTTCGCGCGCACTCAGTGTCTTACCGAACCACTGCCCCATATCGGCTTCTGCCTGCGTAGCGATATCAAACGCCCGCAAACCGTAATTCCGCATGAGCCGCCATGCTGTGTAAGGAGCCAGATGAGGCGCATACGCCTGCAGCTTCGCCACCTGGCGGTCAAAATCAGCCGGTGCAAAATCACCGCCAGGCAGTGGCGTCTCAGCAGTCCAGGATGGGCCGCCCAGCACAGGAAGATGTGGAACCAGCTTCTCAAGTGCATGCTCGGCCAGCTTGCGGAACGTCGTGATCTTGCCGCCAAAAACAGACAGGATCGGTGCACCAGACGCATCAACATCCAGCACGTAGTCACGCGTTACAGCGGAGGCATTGCCAGAGTTGTCGTCATAAAGCGGACGAACACCGGCATACGTCCAGACCACATCATCCGGGCTGACTGACTTCTGGAAATAGCGGCTGACGCTCTCGCAAAGATACTTGATTTCATCTCCCGAGATTTCAACTTTGCCAGGGTCCTGCTCCCAAGGAACGTCCGTCGTGCCGATGAGCGTGAAATCCTGCTCGTAGGGGATCGCGAAGACAATCCGTTTATCAGGATTTTGCAGGATATAAGCCTGCTTGCTCTCGAACAGGCGCGGCACCACGATGTGGCTTCCCTTGACGAGACGTACCTTGTTACGGCTCTGCACGCCAACACGATCCTGAAGAAGCTCTGCGACCCATGGCCCAGCTGCATTCACAATGGTCTTGGCCTGAACCGTCCGTTCTTCACCACTGTTGCGGTCAAGAAGCGTTGCGGTCCAGAGCTGTGGCCCGCGCTCAGCTTTCACAAGTTTGGTGCGCGTGTTGATGGAGGCCCCCAGACGGGTGGCATCCATTGCATTGAGCACAACCAGACGGCTGTCCTGCACCCAGCCATCGGAATATTCGAACCCACGCACGTATTCGCTCTTGAGCGGGCGCCCTGTCACATCCGTACGGAGGTTCACCGCGCGCGTTTTCGGCAACGTCATGGTCGTGCACAGGTGATCGTACAGGAACAGGCCTGTCCGTAGCAGCCAGGCAGGGCGCAGCATCTTGGAGTGCGGCAGAACAAAACGCATTGGCCAGATGATGTGCGGCGCAATCTTCAACAGACGCTCACGCTCAATCAGGGCCTCACGCACCAGCCGGAACTCGTAATATTCCAGATACCGCAGACCACCGTGGATCAGCTTGGTGCTGGCAGAAGACGTATGACTTGCAAGGTCATCCTGCTCGACAAGGATGACCTTCGCACCACGGCCTGCGGCATCACGGGCAATGCCGCAGCCGTTGATGCCCCCACCGACCACAAGCACGTCATAAGGCGGGCTCTGCGGACTTGAAGGCGAAACTTCACGAATCGATGACATAACAATCTCCTGCCACCACGCTCCAAAACGAGCATCTGATGTTCGTTTTCGCGCATATTGAACGATAAAGTAAAGAGAGATCTTCGATTTATAACAGATTAGTGTTCTTTTTTTCGCGTACTACTGTGATGTTTGAGCGATATGTAGCGTCACATTTGCCGCTGTCAGAAGCGCCTGGAACGCGTCCGAGACCGGCCGATCGGTAATCAGATCGTCAATATCTGCCAGTCCACCGACGCGTCCCATAGGCTGCCGACTGAACTTTGTATGGTCGGCCAGCAGCAGAACGCGGCGAGAATTTCGGATAATCGTGCGGGCACACTGAATTTCGTTCAGGTCAAAATCCAGCAGTGTCCCATCGTCGGCGATGCCGCTTATGCCGATGACGCCATATTCTGTTCGGAAGGAATCCAGCGTCTCAATCGCAGCCGCCCCCAGAATTGCCCCGTCCTTAGGACGGAGCTCTCCCGCCGCAATCACAGTTCTAAAATCAGGTCTTCCAGAAATAAGAGACGCAACATGGAGGTTATTAGTCACGACCCGCAGGTCACGATGCCCACCCAGAGACCGGGCGAAAGCCTCCGTTGTTGTACCAATATTGATGAACAGGGACGAGCGGTCAGGAATGAGAGACGCCGCGCAACGGCCAATCGCATCCTTGGCCTTCAGGTTCAGGATCTGCCGTTCATTGTAGGCGATATTTTCAATGGTGGAGTTCGGTGTCGCTCCGCCGTGATGTCGAGTCAGTAGCCCCTGCTCTGCCAGAAACCCAATGTCCCGCCTAATGGTTTGCACCGCCACATCGAACTGCTGTGCCATGTCTTCGTTCGACACATAGCCCTGACTGCGAACCAGTCGGATGATCTGTTCCTGACGAGGGTTGATCCTGATGGTGGGGTTGCTCATGTACACTGACCTGAAGTGATTTACAGAGCAGTGTGACAACACGAACAAAAACGCGCAATCACGAACTTTGTCAGCGACAGACCCCGTGACGCTTTTTAATCACCCCACCATCAAAGACATTTCAGATTTCGATATTCTGAAGAACCTGGAAGCCTTCAAAGACTGGCGGCCCTACGGTCAGCACTTTGCCTTGCCCGGCGCCCGCATGAGCAGCGCGGAACTGCTCAGACTGTGTCCAGCCAACAAAGGCCTCATAAGATTCCCAGATCGTATGAGACGCATAAAGAACATGATCTTCTTTGGCTGGCCCCTGCAGGAATTGAAAACTGACAAAGCCTGGAACTGTCTTCAGCAGGACTTCCCGCTCCAGCCAGCGCTGCCGAAAAGCATCTTCGCTATCAGGCCGTACCTTGAAACGGTTCATTGCAATATACATGGTGTCTCTCTCTTGTTGATATCTTCCGGCATGACGAGATCATGCGGAACAACGAACGGACGACCCGTGCTGCAATGTTGATGAATGCAGCCGTCAGGAATCCCAAAAACGTCGTGGAGAAGTTCAGAAGTCAGGATGTCACGGGGGAGACCGTGTGACTGTATCCGCCCCTGATGCATAACGACGATACGATCGGCACAGGCCGCAGCCCAGTTCAGATCATGCAGAACCAGCAACACGCTTCCACCATGCGCGGCATGCATCTTTGCAATCTGAAGAATGAGGCGCTGCCGTGCCATATCCTGTGCGGACAAAGGTTCATCCAACAACAGACAGCCGGGCGCGCCGTCCCGCGCTGCGGCCTCAAGCTGCGCCAGCACCCGCGCAAGATGAACGCGCTGCCTTTCCCCGCCGGATAGCGTCATAATGTCGCGTTCCATGAACGATGACAGCCCAACGCGATCCAGCGTGTCCTGTGCAATCGCAACACGCTCAGCCATCGGGCGGCCCTGCCCCGAAATAGCTGTCCCCATAAGAACCAGTTCCAGCGCCGTGAAGCGCGCGCGCATCGGACACTCCTGGGGCAAGAGTGCCCGACGGCGAGAAAGTTCGCCCGCAGAAAGCGATCCAATTTTTGAGCCATCAAAGCGGATCTCACCGCCATGCAGCGGCATCAAACCGCATGCGAGCTTCAGGAGCGTACTTTTGCCCGCGCCGTTAGGCCCCACAACAGCAACAATTTCTCCTGCCGCGAGTGCCAGATCAAGATTGTGAACAATCTCACGACCACCTGCTCTGGCTGAGGCGTTCTGAATTTCCAGTGTCATGATGGAATGTCCGCTCCATGAATGCGACTCAAGAGCCAGACAAAGACCGGGGTTCCGAGTGCTGCGGTAATTATACCAACAGGCAGTTCCGCAGGAGCCGCAACCAGTCTGGCAATCGTATCAGCCGCAGTGAGAAGAATAGCCCCAAGAAGAGCGCTCCCAGGCAGAACCAGACGGTGGTCTGGGCCGGTGACCAACCTCACAAGGTGAGGAACCACAACGCCAACAAACCCAATAGCGCCCACAAACGCGACTACCGGCCCGACGGATGCAGCCACCCCCAGCATTGCCAGCCGTTTCGTCCGCTCGACAGGATACCCCATCAAAGCAGCATCCGCCTCTCCAAGAAGCATGGCGTTCAGAGGAACAGCGAGACGTGTCGCAATCACGCCTGCAAGGAGAAGAAATGGCGAGAGCAGTCCAATACGTTCCCAATTTGCCCCCGAGAAACTCCCAAGAGTCCAGAACGTCAGATCCCGCAGCGCCGTGTCGTTGGCGCGAAAAATGAGAATGCCCGTCAATGCGCCAGAAAAAGCTCCAAATGCGACGCCAGCCAACAGAACGGTCGTGACAGAGGTGATGCCTGCGCGGGTCGCAAAGACGTAAAGAAGGAGTGTAACGAGAAAGCTGCCCAGCATTCCGGCCAAAGGCACGGCCCAACCGTTTAGAAACCCTGACTGAGCCATATCAACGCCCAGTACGATGACACATGAAGCAGCCAGAGCGGCCCCGGAAGATACGCCAATCAACCCCGGATCAGCCAGTGGATTCCGAAAGAGCCCCTGCATCGTTGCACCCGCGGCCCCCAAAGCTGCACCTGCCATGGCGGCAAGAACAACACGTGGCGCACGAATATACGCAATCACCATCCAGGCTAGATTTCTGGTTGCGACGTCAGGTGCATGCAGGAGCGTACCAATGCCTGCCCCGCTTGCACCAACCTCGACTGCGACCAGCATGACAAGAATTAGCAGCGGCAGAAGCGATAGTAAGATCCAGCCCGCATGCACGCGCATTGCCCTCACGCAGGATGCTCCGCTTTCGCCATCAGTCGTGCCAGATCCAGCGCAGCTTCGGGCGTTCTCGGACCAAATCCCAGAAGGCGCTCCCCTTCCATTTCTACAATGGCTTTTTTTTGCCCCGCTGGCGTCAAACTAAATCCGGGATCGCTCAAGAGAGCTTTGCGGATATCCTCGCCCCCCTGGTTCATTGTGAGAATGATATCGGGCTTAAGGGTCACAAGGGATTCTGTGTTCAGAAGCTTGTAGCCCTGCAGATCCGCCCCGACATTGACGCCTCCTGCAAGCCGGATAACGGCATCGGCAGCGGTACCACACCCCGCCGCGAGCGGACGGTTATTCGTCATGCGCATAATAAACAGGACGCGCGGTGACGTAGCATGTGTGTCGCGCCAGTCTTTAAGAGCAGAAAACTTCTGCTGGATATCCTGAGCCAGCTGCGTGCCCGCCTGCTCACGGTTCACAACTTTTGCCAGAAACTGTGTCCGGCCAATAATAGCGTCGGGCGAAGGCGTTGAATCGACGAACACAATGGGAATACCTGACGCCACCAACTGAGACATGGCATCGGCCGGCCCTGCTGCATCCATCGCAAGGATAAGGTCCGGTTTTACAGAAAGGACACCTTCGGAAGAGATGGCCCGCATATAACCAAGAGATTTTTTATCTTTGAGCGCAGTTTCGGGCCAAGTCGAAGTCGTATCAACGGCGACAATTTGATCGGCTGCACCAAGACGATAAAGCGTCTCGGTAATCGTTCCTCCAATGCAGGCAACTCTGGAAGCGGCCCCCAGAACAACCTGACGACCACGACTGTCCGTAACCATGCGGGTTGCAGCATGCAGACAGGACGGCATTAAAGCGCTGGCGCAGATCAGACCTAGAAAATTGCGGCGTTCCAAACCAAATCCATTCATCGCCCCTGCCCTTCTCGCATCAAGAAACATCTGTCGTCTGGAACTATGCAATCGAAAGTCATTCTCATTTAAAGGCTAGCTCTTTCATTCCGGCTGAACGAAAAATCACGCCCAGAACTCAAAGCGACCATCTGATCAATACAACTGGAGAAGCGCGCAAAGGCTTCTTCAGCCGCAGCAACACACATAGCCCGGTCCAGTTCTGCGTTATCGATTGCCGCTTTGAACATTTTCCACGATAAGCCCCGCCCTTCCGGGGCTGGTGCCAAATGACGAGCTCCAAAACTTTCTGTCAGGCCCAGAGCCATCGCCATCTTGGACAGAATATTCGCCCCAAGCTTCGATCCTTCCGCGACATATAACCAACCTACGGCAACCGAAGGATTGAGCGGAATCACATTCCCACGATGCGCCATCGGGGCAGTAAGACCAAGATCTCTCATGTCAGCTTCCACCCAGGGAAAGCGGTTACGCGCCTTAAGATCAGGGAGAAGATTTCGCAATATTTCGTTTTCGTAAATATTTGTCATATCTCGCAGGAAAACATACTGAGACAAAAGAAAGATCCGATATCCATCCAGACTGGAAAAAATTCCCATGGACATGATCTTATGATCGGTCCGGTCATGAATGGATTTTGTCTTTTCCCGGAGTGCCAGGGACAGCGTATTGTCGGTGAAAAACGCGCTCATATCCGCCATTTCTCCTTTTGATCTCAGCCGGAATGAATACCTGAATCGTTTGCTCGCCTTCTCGAAGAAAAGAGTCGACGCGGCTCTGTGTGGCATATTCATCCGGCACCTTCAATGAAAATGAGAATCACTATCATTTAGATTGACGCTATAAAAATCCCTCGCCATTAGATGCGACCGGTTCTCATTTAAGGGTGATGGCTTCCATGAGCAGACATAGCGTTCGTCCAACACGTTTTCTGCGACAGCCCATGCTGGCGACCTCCGCGCTGGTCTGTATTTTTGCATCGTTACCGTCTGCTCAGGCACAATCCAGCACCGGCGTGGAAAATGTCGTAGATGCAAAAACAGACAGCATTCCACCGCACGCCGGAACGGCACCTACAGTTCAGCTCAAGCCGCTCCATGTTCGAGGGCAAGCCGGTGCAGACATCATTGGCTCAATGAAAGTTGACCCGGATGCGGACTATAGTGCCGTCGGAAAGCCGCGTGTCATGACCCTGACAACAACGCTTAAAACACTTCAGTCCCGCATGATTGACAGCATTTCAGACTATGCTCGTCGCGTGGACGCGGGAGTGAATTACAACAATAACAATCTCAGCATTAATATGCGTGGGCTGGATCAGAACCGCATTCTCACCACCATAGACGGCATTCGGACAATCTGGGCGAATGACGGCGCACGTGGTGTCAGCGGCGGTGTTTCATCCTACGATTTCAATTCTCTTGGCTCGATCGACATTGTCAAAAACGCGAACTCCGGCTTTTTCGGAACAGGTGCGCTCGGCGGTGTTGTTTCACTCAAAACGCTGGACCCGGAAGACCTTCTGACAGGCAACAAGGCTTATGGCGGCCTGACCAAGCTGACATACGATGGCTCCAGCGAAAGTGGATACCTCAACCAGGCTCTTGCCGGACGTTATCATAACACAATGATCCTGGTTCAGGGCGGCTATCAGACCGGCAGCCAAACCGGAAATATGGGGGGCACAGGCGGCGTTGGGTTCACACGATCAGACAAAGATCCAGCCTCCTACACACAAGGAAACTTCCTGGGTAAAATTCATCAATACGTGGAAGGCGGTCATCGCTTCGGCTTAACGGGTGAAGTGTTTGATCGGAATTACAACGAAAATACTCTGAGCAGTATCAGCTCAACTTACAGCCGCTATCACACACTGGAAGAAAGCAAGCGCACGCGCGTTTCCGGTAGCTACGATTATAAGCCTGAGAAGCCCACAGCCTTTATCAGCGAAGCGCATCTCATTGCTTACTGGCAAAAAGTTAATTCAATCACAGACACAGCCGCCACTCGACTGACAGCTCCCATTGGGGAGTATGATAGGAACAGCAATCTCGCTGTTCAGTCATATGGAACGACGGGCTCAATTACGTCCAATGTTTTCACTGGCCCATTTCATCATGTGATTACCCTTGGCGGAGAAGCCTATATTACAGACACCAGCCAATATGCTGCAGGTCTCGATAATTGCAGCCCACGGATCTATTCGTGCAGTTTCTTGCATGTAAACCAGTCCGATATGCCTGATGTTCATGGAACAGATCTTGGAGCGATAGTGCAGGACCGAATTGGTTTCGGGAAAATGGAATGGCTCCACGTTACGCCGGGATTCCGCTTCGATCATTACAGACGCAGCCCACAATACACTGCAAGCTATGCTAGAAATGCCGCATATGAAGGTACACCGGACGGGGCCAGCGGCTCGCATTATTCTCCGAAAGTTTTGGTCGAAGCCCGAGTTCTGAAAAATCTTACGCTTTACGGACAATACTCACAGGCTTTCCGTGCGCCCTCCGCAACAGAAATGTACCTGACCTACGGTGGCACAGGCAGCTATGTCTCGATAGGGAACCAGAACCTCAAACCGGAAACCAGTCGTGGCTGGGAAGTCGGGGCGCGATATGGAGATTCCAAACGCGGCGCAACAATTTCATTCTTCGATAATTACTATCACAATTTCATCGATACGATCACGACAACAGCGGCAGCCGCCGGCATCGGCGGATATTACCCGTTTGGTGTTTTCGAATACGTCAACCGCCAGCATGTCCGTATCTACGGCGTAGAAGCACGCGCTAACTGGACTTTCGCCAATTACTGGCAGGTATGGACGTCCCTTGCCTATTCTGATGGCCAGGATACCGATGAACATGTTCACCTGAACTCTGTCGCACCGTTCCGTGGAATTGTAGGCGTTGCCTACAACCGGGAACACTGGGGCGCCAATTTCTCCACGACATTCGCGGCGGCACGCAACAAGGTGCAGAACATGGCGTCTAATGTGAACAAGACACCGGGCTATGCACTCTTCGATTTAACAGGCTGGTACTCGCCAAAATTCTTCCCAAACCTGCGCGTGCAGGCCGGCATGTATAATATGTTCAACAAACGTTACTATAATGCATTGGATGTGCCTGACAGCATTAGCGTTCCCAAGTCCTATTACACGCAGCCCGGCCGCAGCTTTAAAGTGACGACGCTCATCAATTTCTAAGCGTCAGAAACCCGATCTGAAACACCGTGACCCACGCCAGAATACGTCACGGTGTTTCAAAAAAAACCAAGCGTCTCGCACCCGAAGCCAGCTTTCACTGTTCGCAGCACCTTGCGATTGGAGAGTTGGATTTCAGTCAATGTGCCATCATCTTCATTCGCCACAAGCACTGTTGTGCCGTCGGGTCTAAAGGCCGCATCCATCGGTTTCCTACCAACGGGAACCGGGTACTGGTCCCATTGAGGAAGGCTTATCAATGTTACAATCGGTTCAAAATCTCCAATCACAAGAAGCCATTTTCCATCGGGGCTAACCCGCACGATCTGTGCACTTTTATTATGATGCTTCAGTTCAACTTCCTGACGCAGCTCTCCCCCATCGACATCCATTAGAAATAACGATGGATGCAAGGCATTGCTGACCACGAGAAATTTTTCATCCGGCAGATGATCAATACCAGCAGAGGGCGCAGGAAGAACAATCGTACGCCTGAAGCTATCATCACCAATACGCAGAACGGTCAGTGTCGCATCTTCTTCGTTTTCCGTGACGATCAGCTTACGCTGCGGAAGAACAGTGAGCCTGTGTGCATTCCGGGAAAATGCCTGCAGAACACGTATTACTCTCTTCGTCTCCGGATCTATCACCGCCACGGCAGCGCTTGCCTCACAGCTGACATACAGCAAACCATCTGGACCGAAACGCAAAGTATGCGGAGATTCCAGAGGTGTCAGATCAATGTCTGAAAGTCTGGTTCTTGCATGCAAATCTATAACTGAAACGAAATGGTTTGGGACAGGATTGTTGCCGTGAAAACCATTTCCGTAGGCTGGTACAAATGCAAGCCCATGACGATTATCTATGGCCAGTTCATGTGGCAGGCTCGGCATGCCGCCAATATGATCCAGCACTTCGAGCGTTATCGGGTCCAGGAAAAGAAGCTGTGCGCCCTTCTTGTCCACGACAATTAATCCGCTGCAATGACTGGAAGTCATAAACCGTCCTTGCTTTTACTTGTCTCAGGATGCTCCTGATACAGAACAATATAAAAAGCTTTTGGTTTTAGATGGTCCGGCCGAAATGCTGTCACAAAAATGCCAGCGTCAATCAAAACCAGACCATACGTTTTACAAAGTGCACGTCAAGCAGCACTGATATGCAATAAATTCTATATTATTTCAAAAAGCGGATGATCAGGCCGTCATCGCTATTGGCATGTCTTTGGCAGAAATGTCTGCAATATGCAGTTTGACGCCCGCTCCCATCATCTTGTCCGCGACATTATCTGGCAGGCCAGAGTCCGTAATAACGGCATCAAAATCCGTCAGATTTGCCAGATGATTGAGCGCACTGATTCCGAATTTACGGCTATCCACCATCAGAACTCGCCGATCGGCCATGTTCATCAGCGCACTTTTGGCTTTGATGAGGTCTTCATCCTGATGATAGGCCGAAAGCCCGTGAATAGCTGAGGTGGACATGAATAATGTGTTGATCCGAAGCGAGGTGACACTGCGTTCACACAAAACTCCGAGAAATGCATCAAAGGTTGGATTATATCGTCCACCCAGCGCAATCAGGCTGATATCACGAGAACGCCCAATCTTCGTGCTGATCCCCAGACTGTTCGTCACAACTGTAAGCTGACCGATTGCCGGCAGGCGTTCGGATAAAAAGCGCGATGTTGTTGAGTCATCCAAAGCGATCGTATCGCCTTCTTCGATCAAACCCGCAGCGATCGCTGTAATACCCAGCTTTTCCTGCACAGCCTGGCGAGCACGCAGCATGATGCTGCTTGCCGCCACAGCATTGGAGAGCGTCGTAACGCTTTCACCAACTTTACGGATCAGGCCCTGCGTTGCAAGCGCGTGGAGGTCACGGTTCATGGCTGCGCGGGTCATGGTGAACTGAACCAGCAAATCCTGGATCAGAACACAGCCATGCGCCGTGACATAGTCCAGAACAGCCTGACGCCGCGCGGACAGAGCCCGGCTTCCATGAAGAATATCGGGTATCATGCAGGTGCTCTTTCCTCGATCACACGATCAATCAGCTTTTCGAAGTCTGGAACTGACCAGCCTGCGCGCCCCACAAATACGCCATCCACATTTGGCTGGTTCACATAGCTACGGGCGTTATCCTGCGTGACACTTCCGCCATAGAGTAGCGGTACGCGATCACCGATATCCTTCCCGGCAATTTCACACAGAACGGCCCGCAACCCCGCGTGAACTTTTGCCACACAGTCAGTGTCGGCAGCGCGCCCTCCTGCACCGATCGCCCAGATCGGTTCATAGGCAATCAGAATTTTCGGGAGATCTGCATGAGCCACATCATGCAATGCAATCTTGAGCTGTCGGGCGAGAGTTTCTGCCGTGACACCGAAATCGTATTCTTCAAGGCTTTCGCCAATGCACAGCAAAGGCCGCAAACCATGACGAAGTGCCGCAGACATCTTGCGACTAACAGTCCAGTCCGTTTCCGCGAAATGCTGACGACGTTCCGAATGGCCGATCAGGACGATATCTGCCCCACACTCTTTCACCATGGCGGGAGAAATTTCACCCGTCCACGAACCGCTCTCTTCCCAATGCATGTTTTGTGCACCGACAAGCACGTCCGCGCCCTTCAGAACACTCGCAACAGCCTGCAGGGACGTAAATGGTGTGATGATGAAGGGCTTCACGCCATCCGGCGCTCGATAGGCCTTAAGCGCTTCTGCAGCAGCCAAGGCCTCGGCAGGTCCCTTGTTCATCTTCCAGTTCGTACCGATCCAGACTGTTTTGCGAGTCACCATTCATCTCCCGAAAGAAGGCAGCGACCATCGAATCTTGATCGCTAAACCTAAATCATGTTTAGCGTTAAATCATAACACTCCAAAGACATGAAGTTCCGAAATGAATGATATTTTCAATTCAACTCTCCGTACCCGCTCTCCAGGAGGGCTCTAAAGGCAGGTACGAAGATGCTGAAAACAGGAACTTTATTGCCCTTGTAAGTTTTTAAGCTGCCCGCTCCAGAAGAACAGTCTCCGTCACCAGACTATCGGCATCCGCGGGACGAAGTGTGGCAATTCCTTTACGGGCAAGGCCATCATGATAGAAATGCGTGGCCTCATTAGGAGAGAGATCCCCATCAGTGACGCGGCGCATGGCTTCAATCAGCAAAAGCGGGTCGGCAGCATCCACAATCTTGCGACCAAATAGTGCTGCACGAGCACCACTGCTCTGGGCTTGATGAATCAGCTCCAGACAATCGCGCGTCGTACCACTGCCGCCGCCCATAATTCCGACGATAACGCTCGGATCATATTCACACAGTTCCGCAAAAGCCTCGCTGCCATTGAACGGCACCTTCAGGAAGACAGGCTTCTCTTCCTTGCGAAGACCCGCAAGTGCACGGGTGACCATATCATTCAGGAACACCCCGAAATCTTCTGGCGCGATATGTCCTTCATTTGGGTTAAAGACTTCGAGGAAATAAGAAAACCCGTTGATTTTGGCTTCTTCGCGGAAGCGCGCAAACTCTTCCAGAGCCAGCGTATCCTGATCAACATCACCGTTAAATGTCATCGAATAGAGGCCAAGATTTGTCTGTGCCCGCTCCAAAGATGCAGAGCGGAACGGAACAGATTTTTGCGCGCGGTAGTGTCCACCACGCCCACGCCACAGGTCCGTCGTATCGTTGGCACGGATCGCCGTCTGGATTTTCGTACCCTCGAACGCATCACGCTCCAGCAGATCTTCCAGAATGGAGACTGAGGTCAGCATGATGTCCACAATATCCTGGCGGATAATGGACTGGATTTCGGACAGATATTGCGGCCGCGTCCGGAACCTGGACTGCCCGGCCCGAGGATTGCGGCGATTGCCCATCGCGCTGATGCCCGCTGCCATGTCTGAATCCTTGGCATCCGCAAGGATGAAATCATAACGCGTGTCTTTGCCAGCGCGCATGCGTGCAATTTTTTCTTCGTAGCGGTTCATGGCTCAAGCTTTCAGAGTTTCAAGGGGTTCAGATGACAGGGGAAATTGATCGCGGAGATTGTGGCGTTCCTGCCCTTCTCTCCAGGCATCCTGAGCCTGACGGGCGGCTTCCCGCTCGTCCCAGCCCAGCGTTCCTCCAATGATGTTTGCAACCTCCTGCACGACTGCCGGCGTCATGGCGCCACTGAGTGCAATTGTCGAGCGACGGTAGAGAACGTCCGACAGACGCCGAACCAGTTCATTTTCAGCAATGAACATCAATTCACGACGGGTGTAGGACGGGAGCGTTCGCAGAGGGGCGTCTGCCACCTCCTGACAAAATGCTGCGATCTTTCTGGCTAGCGTTCCGTATCGGTCGAGCAGCACGGACGCACGCGGGCGCGGTAGCCCAAAAGACGTCGCAAACCTGTCCAGATAGGCGGTATGCTGATCCGCATCAGGGAAACCACGGCCGCCGCCGATGGCCAGTTCCTGTGTTGACGTGCTTCGCGGATGCCCCAGCAGAGCCAGTACACGATCCGCGACTTCTTCGCCTAGCCCGCGGAAAGTCGTCCATTTTCCACCCACGAGGGACAGAACAGGCGTTGCACCCAGCCTGTCTTCATGAACGATGTGATCGCGACTGATCGCAGATGGATCGGCCGCATTGGTGGCCGGTAGCGGACGAACGCCGCTATAACGGTAGGTGACCTGCTCGCTTCCGATATGGAAGCCGGGGAAGAGATCAGCCAGCATCCGTAGCATGTAATCCTGCTCTTCGTCCGTACAGACAGCCTTGTCCGGATCGTCGATCCGGATATCGGTAGATCCAACCAGGACATGCCCAAAAAACGGATATGCGAGACAGATCCGTCCATCCGGCGTCCCGAAATAGACCATCCGGCCTTTCAGTTCCCGGAGCAGGTCATCATGCTTCAACAGCAGATGAGACCCTTTTGTGCCGCCAATATATTTCGTTGGATGACCCAGGATCTTATTGATCTGATCAATCCAAGCGCCACCCGCATTAACCAGAACACGTGTTTTTACTGTTCGCACCTCGTCGGTGAGCACATCTCGCAAGACAAGCTGTTCGCCCTGAAAGGACTCTGGAACAACATAGGTTACAGCCTCACAGTTCGGAGCCGTTTCCAGTGCATCCTGCACGCACTCATATCCAAGGCGTTCAGGCTGCGTGATCGCAGCATCGTAATACTGTGCTGTTGCCACAACATCCTTAGCCATATGCGGCCATTCACGGCGCGTTTTCTGGCTAAGAGACAGGGAATGTCGTGGCATGACGCGAGCACGGCGTCCTAGGAAATCGTAGATCTGAAGTCCGACTTCCAGAACCAGTGCCCCACGATCCGTCATTTTGCCGCCCAGGTTCAGGAAGCGACGAAATGATGTGACAATTCCGCCAAGCCAGGTGCGGATTGGTAGAACAGTCGGCAATGGCCGAACGAAATGCGGTGCATTCCGCAGGAGCAGATTTCGCTCCAACGTCGATTGCGCCACAAGCTTGAACTCGCCCGTTTCCAGATACTTGATCCCACCATGGATTAAGCGGGAGGGTGCACAGGATGCCCCTGTACAGATGTCGCTTCGATCCAGAATGAGCGTCTTCACGCCCTGAAGAGCCAGTTCACGAAACAGGCCAGCGCCATTAATGCCCGCCCCAATAATGACGACATCAAATTCGGCATTATCTGGCACGGCTGAAAGTGTCTTCACGAATGCATTTCCTTCGCGATTTCGGCTGAGAGCGCATAATTCATGACCGGTCCCACGGAAGTTTCCGGTTCGCCGCTGACTTCGCTACCGGCCTCGTACAGACCGGACCAGAAGGGCTTCATCGCCAACGTCAATGCGACATATCGGCGATAAATAGCCTCATAGATTCGTGCGCGAGCGGGATCCGGCTGATAAATATTCATCGGAATTTCCTGAGCGGCCACCGCCTCCTCAAGATCTCCATAAAGCCCGACAGCCACACTTGCCGTCAGAGCCGCGCCCAAGGCTCCAGCCTCCCGAACGCTGGAGATTTCGACGGGCATATTGAGAATATCCGCAAACATCTGAGCAATAGATGCTTGGCTACTGCCCCCGCCTGACACACCAAGGCGATGCACAGCACCTGTCTGACGCAGGGTTTCAACATGCTCGCGATGGTTAAAGATTGTCCCTTCAATCATCGCCTGAAACAGATCCGCTCGATCATGCCAGGACTGCACCCCGAACAGCGATGCACTTGCCGGTGCCTCATAAGGTGATCCGAAAAGAAACGGATGATACAGCGGTATCGGTCGTTCGCCGCGAGAACGCCCAAGCTTCGCCTCAACTTCCTTTGTGAGAACTTGAGCGGCCTCTTTTTCCTCTGGAAGAAGCATACGCGCGAGCCATTCCAGATTGCTGGACGACGCGGGCGAAATAGCCATGCAGTTCCACAACCCGCGACGATAGCCTGCGCGGCAGGACCAGCCATCACCTATGACAGGCCGACTGCGGAAAATTTCATTGATAGAAAAAGTGCCCGCCGTGATCGAAAGATCACCTGGTCGTGTGTAACCTGACCCTACAGCCGCCGCCGTCACATCATGCAACCCGACAGCAACGGGCGTTCCTTCGCGTAGGCCAGTCGCACGAGCAGCTTCTGCCGTGATCGTTCCACCCTGGTCACAGGACAGTAGCATTTTAGGGAGCGCACCGCGGATTTCACGCAGATCCAACACATCAAGGATGCTATCGCTATAGTCCTGTGTGTAAAGATCCGTGAAAGATGTGCTGGCCTCTGTCAGATCTGTCGCAATTTCCCCTGTCAGACAAAGGCGGATCCAGTCCTTGGCAAAAAAGACAGTGCCAATGGCTTGATAACGATCTGGTTGATGGCGCTTCATCCACGCCAGCAGGGTCGTGGCGGAATAGGGGTAAGGACGCTGCCCTGCAATGGGGACGATCTTCTCCAATCGGCCTTCCTGCTTCCATTCGTCATGAATCTCCGTGGCCCGACTGTCGAGCGACATGATCCCTCGACCCAATGGATGTCTTGAGCGGTCAAGAACAAAAAGTCCGTCACCGTGTGCAGTCACCCCAACGCCAGCAATATCATCCCCGCTCAGCCCGGAAACGTCCAAGGCTTCCTGGACGGCTTCCACAACAGCCTGCCACGCTTCATGCATATCCCGCTCAACGTGACGCGGTTCGTCCATATGCTGGGGAACACGACGACGGCCGGTCCCTACAATTCCACCTGTCTTCGAGAAGATGACAGCCTTCGTCGTGGTAGAACCGCAATCGATCCCGATCGTGAAATCCTGGCGCATTTCGCCCTCCGGACACTCTTGCAATCGGCCTTAGCAAATCGCTCAACCGATAACACCATAAATGTTATTATCAGGTGATATAAGTGTTATCATGCTGCCGTCAATGTGATAAATATCACTTTTCCAGCGTCAAGAATCTTTGTGTGATAATTCCCGTGAAAAGCACACCGCAGAGCAGATCAGAACATTACAAATTTGGTCAGCGCTGGTATGTAGATGTCGCGATGCCATAATTGGCCTTACCCGATGACAAGGATCTTTTTGACAGATGACTGATGGTTCGGGCGTTCCAGCTACCTCCCCCGCCGTCCTTCTCAGCAAACGCAGGGACAACAGTGCCCGTCAGCAGCAGATCCTCGACGTCCTTCTAGAGACAGGAAGTGCCACAATCGAGAATCTGTCTGAGCGTTTTGACGTCAGCAGAATGACAATTCACCGTGATGCTCACGCGCTGGCCGCCCAAGGACTGATCGATAAGCTGCACGGCAGTATTGTTCTCAAGAATCGCGTCGTCACTCAGAAAACCGTCAATTTTCGAAAGTCACGCGCGCCCGATCTGAAAGAGTCGATCATTCAGCGGGCTATTTCGATGATTACGCCTGAGCAAATTCTTGTCCTGGACGATTCCACGACAGTCGCAGCTATGCTGCCCCTGCTGCCAGCGCTAGCCCCCTTGACCATCATCACAAATGCTGTGGGCGTTATTCAGGCACTTTCCCCCTACCCCAACCTGAAACTCATTTGCCTTGGCGGTGACTACAACCAGCCAAGAAATGCCTTTTTTGGTCTCGTGTGCGAACAGGCAGCAAAATCACTCCGCGCCAATACGATGTTTCTGTCCACGTCCATCATTCACAACGAAACGGCATTTCAGAACGATCAGGACGTCGTGAAAGTCAAACAGGCACTAATGCAGATTGCGGACCAGACCGTCCTTCTTGTTGACAGCACAAAGTTCCGCAAGGGTGGCCTTCACCGACTGGCCGCATTAAGCGATTTCGACGTTGTTCTGACAGACTCACAACTAAAGCCCGCCATTCGCAAGGCCCTCACGCACGACGGTATCAACGTCGAAATATGCGGCTGACAGTCTAACGCTCAGTGAGTAGAGCAACAAATAACAAACCCACGACGAATTATACAAAATATATCACGCAGAAACTGATATAATCTTGATTGAAGTAGATACATAGCATCACATCGATGTTATATATAACATCGCGATAAGTGTGCCACTCATCATGCTGATCAGTCCTGATCGAAGGATTTTCAGCATGATATACATCAGCCTTGCCCCTCTCTGGCAAAGGGTTCCAACAAACTCTTTGCCCAACAGTCTATTCATGAAATCCAGCCTTCCATATGCAGGAGGCTCCTTTTCATGACGCGGCTTCCGCAAACTCTTTCCAGCATCATTGCAGCATTGGGCGCATTGATGGCTGCTTTTCTGATTTACGAGGGTGGTCGCCTCATTGCCTTCGGTGGATCCTGGTTTTACGCCCTCTCCGGGATCGCTCTAGCCGTTTGCAGTTTTTACATGTTTCGCAGGAATATCCTGTCCACGTGGATCGCGCTGGGCCTTCTGGCCGCAACACTTCTATGGTCTATCAGTGAAGTCGGTTTTGCTTTCTGGCCGAGCTTCTCTCGGCTGATCGTGTTTCTTTTCGTGGCCCTCGTGGCCATCCTCATGGCCCCTTGGCTCAGTGGACCAGGAAGAAAATTTTTTACACGCACAACAACCGGTCTTGCCGCCAGCGGCCTCGGCGTTGTCATTCTTGCCTTCATCGCGGGCATGTTCCGCGTCCACCCAACCATTGCCCCCACCGATCCAACATCTTCACAAGAAACTGCAGCAGCTACGGCTCCTGATCAGACAGAACATGACTGGCCAGCATACGGGCGCACAACGTCCGGAACCCGCTACGCCAGCTTCACCCAGATCAATCGAGAAAATGTCAGCAAACTGAACGTTGCCTGGACATATCGTACCGGCGACATGGCCATCAATGGCGCGGAATTTCAGGGCACCCCCATCAAGATTGGAGACACTGTTTATATCTGCTCTCCACACAACATTGTCTCTGCCATTGACCCTGATACAGGCACCGAAAAATGGAAGTTTGACCCGCACGCCCAGACGAAGGTCTGGCAGCGCTGCCGTGGCGTTGGATACTGGCACGACAGTACCGCATCAGATGAAAATGCCCCCTGTACGTCTCGCATTGTCCTGACAACCATTGACGCTCGTCTCATCACCATTGATGCCCGCACGGGCAAGGCCTGCGACAGCTTTGGCTCCAATGGCGCCGTTAATCTCCTGACCGGCCTAGGTCCTACCGCCCCCGGATCTTATTATCCAACAGCCGCACCCCTCGTCGCTGGCGATATTGTTGTCGTTGGTGGCCGCATCGCCGACAATGAACGCACTGGCGAACCCTCAGGCGTCGTTCGCGGATATGACGTTCGCACAGGCGCACAAGTCTGGGCCTGGGATGCGACCAATCCTCATCGTGGCACCACACCGCTGGCAGAAGGAGAAATCTACCCTGCCGAAACACCCAATCTATGGGGTACGGCAAGCTACGACCCGAAACTGGATCTTGTTTTCTTTCCACTTGGCAATCAGACACCTGATTTCTGGGGCGGCGACCGAAGCAAGGCTTCGGATGAATATAATGACGCCTTCGTGGCCGTGGATGCAAAAACCGGCGTGGAACGCTGGCACTTCCGCACAGCAAACCACGATCTCGTAGATTATGACGCCACTGCCCAACCCATTCTTTATGATATTCCAGACGGCCACGGAGGCACACGCCCCGCAATCATTGCCATGACCAAACGCGGACAGATCTTTGTTCTGGATCGCCGCGATGGAACACCGATCCTTCCAGTAGAAATGCGCAAGGTCCCACAGGATGGAGCGCCAGCGGGGCAGTATCTGGCACCGGAACAGCCCTACTCAGCCGTATCCATTGGAGCCGAGCGCCTGAAAGCGAGCGACATGTGGGGCGGCACCATTTTCGATCAGCTTCTTTGCCGGGTGCAGTTCGCGTCCTATCGCTATGAAGGCGAGTTCACCCCTGTCAATGAGAAGCAGGCCAGCATCATTTATCCTGGCTATTACGGTGGCATTAACTGGGGCGGAGGCGCCGTGGACGAAAGCACCGGAACACTTCTCGTCAATGATATCCGCATGATTCAGTGGGCAAAATTCATCAAACAGGATGAAGCCCGCAGGATTGGCCTCAAGCCGTCTGCTGAGGGTGAATATTCCGAACAAAAGGGCACACCATGGGGCGTCGTGCGCTCGATGTTCTTCTCACCACTCGGCCTACCGTGCGGTAAGCCACCTTATGGCACCATGAACGCCATTGACCTGCGAAGCGGCAAGGTAAAATGGAGCATGCCTCTCGGAACAATCCAGGACATGCCAATTCACGGTTTTGTCCCGGGGGTGCAGATTCCCCTTGGCATGCCCACAATGAGCGGTCCATTGGCAACCCGCACCGGCCTGGTATTCTTCGCAGGAACGCTCGACAATTATATCCGCGCGATCAATACGGATACTGGCGAGGTTGTCTGGAAAGCACGCCTTCCTGTCGCATCTCAGGCCGCTCCAATGAGCTACGTCTCTGACAAGACTGGCAAACAATACGTTGTTGTCACAGCAGGTGGCCTCACTCGCTCAGGCGTCAACAAGAATCGTGGCGATTATGTTATCGCCTATGCCCTGCCTTCAGAATAAGGCGGGGCAGATTGCGGGCCCAGAGCCCGCAATCTCTTCACGAAATCGCGAACACAATCCGCCCGAGAAATATCAAAGTTACAGTCTTGCATGACAACCATGCAAAGCCCTGAGACTCATTTCTCTATAGAAACCCTTATGGCTCCGTACCGCCCGCAGGTATTGCACCCAAAAGCGGTGCTTTATCGCCCGGTGAGGTATTTTCCAACAATACGTTTCAAAAAATAACACATCCTTCAGGAGTGAAATTAACGATATATTGACGAAAAACACAAACTCCGCGTACGACACTGTCAGATCTTCTTCGAGACACAGGAGATGCTGATATGTGCAGCATAACGTTAAACGACTTCCTGAGTGTCACGAGATGGACACCCGCGGATCTGGCAACCCAGATTGATCGCCCGCAGAGTGATGTGGAATGGTGGCTCGATCATCATGAGCACATCCCTGAGCGACTAAAGCTCTGGATGCACCAGATTGTGGAAACCTTTCAGAAGAACCCTCCCCCAAAGGGTTACGCAATGGAGCGGTCCGAGGACTGCCTGTTCAATGAGGATCCGTCCATCACCGTTGTCTGCTCCGTCTGCCGCTTCGCATCGACCTGTCATTTCGCACGACGCCAGCGCAACTGAGTACTCAGTTGCGCCGCCGGTCCTGAGACACCTTTGCAGTGAACTGTGCCAGCCCGCCTTTGAGAGCAACCTCAAAAGCTGACAGGGTCTCCGGCCCAACATAATGCTCAATACCTTCAGCATCGATCCGGGCGTTTTCCTCACTAACCCCTAAAGCCAATAAAAACGCTTCCACAATTCCGTGCCGGTGACGCGCCTTGTGGGCCATCTGCTCCCCTGTGTCCGTCAGAAAAACCCCACGGTAAGGCTTTTGCGTAACCAGCCCCTCCGCTGACAGACGCGCTAGCATTTTAGCCACCGTAGGCTGAGAAACGCCCAGACGCCCGGCGATATCCACCTGCCGCGCCTCCTGCCCCTCAGCCAGAAGATCAGAAATCAGTTCGACATAATCTTCCACCAGAACCTTTTGCCTGGCAGCCCGGTTCGCCCTGAACCCTTCTGAGTGGAGCTGCATATCCACCAGAGATTTTTGTCGTTTTTTCTTCTGTTCCATTCTCAAGATAACCACTCAGTCAATTATTCCCGTCGGAATAAAACATTCCTCCCATTAATTCCATAGGCCACCGACCTAAGCCTTCTCGCAAAAAAATAAAGACAACGTTCATGAATATAGCATGTTGCATATTTTTCCGTTCCACGATTGAATAGCATTCTCATGTACAGCCAGCACTCCAACGCCCCCACTCAGAAGCCTCAGACCAAATCTGCTTGGCGTTTTTCGCGCCATGACGATGCGGAACGACCAAGCCTGCCTGAGGTTTTTTCGAGCGTTCGGGTGCCTGACGGAAGCACAACGTGGCTAAAGCGTTTTCTTGCTTTTGTAGGCCCTGGCTACATGGTTTCGGTTGGATATATGGACCCGGGGAACTGGGCGACCGATCTGCAAGGTGGCGCGCAATACGGATATACGCTGCTATGCGTCATCATGCTGTCCAACCTGATGGCTATCCTTCTACAAGCTCTGGCCGCGCGGCTGGGCATCGCTACAGGACGGGATCTGGCGCAGGCATGCCGCGATCATTTCAACCCTGCATTAAACATCGTCCTTTGGCTGGCCTGCGAACTGGCAATTATCGCATGCGATCTGGCTGAAGTGATCGGAACGGCAGTTGCGCTGCAACTGCTCTTCGGCCTGCCGCTTCTGGGCGGAGCACTCCTTTCCATTCTGGATGCCTTTGTGGTTCTGCTTCTAATGGGGCGCGGCTTCCGTTATCTGGAAGCATTCGTCATCGGCCTGCTGTCGATCATTGCCGTGTGTTTTGGGGTGCAGTTAGTTGCGGCAGCCCCTCCTGTTGCGGCAATTCTCAAAGGTCTTATTCCAGCGCCGGAAATCGTAACAACGCCGGGAATGCTTTACATCGCCATTGGCATCATTGGCGCTACGGTTATGCCGCATAACCTTTATCTGCATTCCTCAATCGTTCAGACACGCGCCTATGACCGGACGCCCGTGGGGCGTCGGGATGCCATTCGCTGGGCAACCTGGGACAGCACAATTGCCTTGATGCTCGCACTGTTCATCAATGCAGCCATTCTTATTGTAGCCGCGGCTGCCTTCCACGAAACAGGCCATCAGAACGTTGCCGAGATCGAAGACGCCTATCATCTTCTCTCCCCTATTCTTGGCCTTGGCATAGCTTCCACGCTTTTCGCACTGGCCCTGCTGGCAGCCGGAACAAACTCCACCGTTACCGGAACGCTGGCAGGCCAGATTATTATGGAAGGCTTCCTGCGCCTTCATATCCCACACTGGGCAAGACGACTGTTGACCCGCGGTTTGGCGATCATTCCCGTGGCCGTGGTGACTGTCCTCTATGGAAGCCATGGTGTGGGAGCCTTGTTGATGGCCAGTCAGATCATCCTGTCCCTTCAGCTTCCTTTCGCAGTTATTCCCTTGGTGATGTTCGTTTCTGATCGTCGCAAAATGGGTGAATTCACCATCAGCCGCTTCATGACTACCCTCTCATGGATCGTCGCAGGTCTTATCCTCATCCTGAACTTCAAACTTCTGTACGACACTCTGGTGGGCTGAACGCCACCTCCTGACAAGATTGAAAACCAGCCATGGCAACAGCATTTTTGCGTTCTAAAATCGCTCCACGACATAGCAAATGCTATATTAAAGAGCATATCGCAAAATCCAGAATTTCAGTTGCGCCTTTTCGGGTTGCAATCGCAGGAACAACACTCCTCACCGGCCTCCTGGGTGCGGATGTCTTTGCTGCTGATACATCACCATCGACCGCACATCAGAAAAAAGCCGCAAAAAAAACCGAGGAGCAACGCGCTCAGACTGAAGGAAAGTCAGCTGAGCACGTCACGGTCATGGGACATCTGGACCAGGCACGTGGACGCATTTTCCCCAGTCTTGGCGCAGTCTCTTACGGCATTGACCAGCGACAGATTCAGGCAACCCCTCAAGGGCAGAATGCTTCGTTCAGCCAGATCATGCTCAGAATGCCCGGCGTCGTGCAGGACAGCTACGGAGAAGTTCATGTCCGAGGCGAACATGGCGGCCTGACGTACCGGGTGAATGGCGTCCTGCTTCCGGAAGGTCTGAATGGTTTCGGACAGGAACTGGATACACGCATTATCCAGTCTGTTGACCTTCTGACCGGAACACTTCCCGCCCAGTTTGGCTTCCGGACGGCAGGGATCGTAGACGTTCACACAAAGAGCGGGTCCACCCTGAAAAACAACCAGCTTTCACTCTATGGCGGCAGCTACAATACTTTTGCACCGTCCTTACAATTGGGCGGTTCAAAGGGACGCTTCGAGTATTTTACAACGCTTTCGATGAACAGAAATAATATCGGCATCGAGAACCCAACAGCGTCCTTCCGGGCTACGCATGATACGACACAGCAGGAAAAAGCATTTGGCTATTTTTCGTGGAAGCTGAATGACAACGACCGTATCTCGCTCCTGACAAGCGCATCTTACGCCGACTTTGAACTCCCTAATACGACGGGCCTGCAACCAATCTACCAGCTTGAAGGCACTGACTGGTCACACCCTTCCGTTCAATCGCGCTTTCTGGATGACAGCCAGACAGAGCAGAATTATTACGCCGTCGTGTCATACCAACACAGCGCGGACAAACTGAACCTTCAGCTTTCACCGTATTTCCGTTACGGCCGCATCGATTATACGCCAGATCCAGCGCGGGACCTTATTTTTCAAGGGGTGGCCGAACATGAAGTGAACGACTTCACCACCGGAGGCGCGCAGTTTGATTTGTCGTACGACATCGCTCCGCACCATACTCTTCGAGCCGGTCTTCTGGGCCAATACACATCCGAGCGCCTCGATACCAACTCCCTTGCCTTCCCAGTGGGCGAAGACGGCCAACAGACATCGTCCACCCCCCTCCGCCTGATTGACAATACAGGCAACTGGTCCGTCGAGGCAGGCGCTTACGTACAGGATGAGTACCGCATTACACGGAAGCTCACCTTCAACTATGGCATCCGCTATGATCGGTTTGCCTCGTCTTTCGGAAATGAAGGGCAGCTCAGTCCTCGCGCTAATCTGGTGTGGAAGCCATTCCGAAGCACTACCTTACATATCGGCTATTCGCGGTTCTTCGCGCCGCCTTCTCCGCAATATGTCTATCCGTCCACCCTGGCGCGCTTTGCTGGCACCACCAATGCAGCAGCCAACCTGACAGATACGCCAACAAAGGTTGAAACATCCAACTACGTGGATGCTGGTATCCTGCAACACATTACGCCCGAGTTGCAGATTACAGTCGATGCCTACAGCAAGTGGGCACATAACCTCACGGATCTTGGGCAGTTCGGTCGCGCGGTTATTCTCGCTCCCTTCAGCTATCGCCGTGGCCACGTCTATGGCGCGGAGTTTGGCAGCTCCTGGAGACGAGGCCCCTGGTCGCTGTTCGGCAATTTCTCTTTCGTGAAAACGGCAGCACGCGAGATTAATTCAGCGGAATACCAGTTCGATCCGGAAGAACTGAGCTACATCCGCGCACATGCCATCCAACTTGACCATCAAGGACAATATACAGCCAGCGCAGGCGCGTCCTATTCCACCAAGCATCATCTGGCTTATGTAGATTTCCTGTATGGCTATGGACTGCGAAGTGGCTTTGCCAATCTGGAAAAACAGCCCCAGTACGACATTTTCAATATCGGGTATCAATATACGTTCACCCGCGTCCCACTGGGTCATGACCTCAAGGTCCGTGCCGATGTGGTTAACCTGTTCGACAAGCGCTACCAGCTTCGAGACGGTAGCGGCGTTGGCATTTATCAGGCTCAGTACGGACAACGACGGGGCACATATTTCTCTATTGTGTCCGACTTCTGAAAACGTTCTTTCTCAGGCCCGCTCTGGGCCTGAGGAGAAAGACTTGCGACGCAGAACAGGTTGACCGGCTTCCGGGCGCACAGCCCAGAGCATCAGGAATGCGCCATAAAGAATGGCGAACCCATCTACAGCCAATGCCGAAGCCTGCATGGAGAAGAATGGTGTCACCACAAATGCAGAAAGCGGCATCATCCATGTCAGAATTGCGGAAAATGCCAGAAGCACGCGAATAGCTTCTCGTTCCTTGAGCCAGAACGCTATCCCAATACACAGCAGAAAAATCGCAAAATAGAGAGCCTGCACGATCGTCATCTGGCCGCTCGCCGGAAGCAAAGGCGCAACACACAACACAGCCGATACACCTGCTACGCATCCGAGCGAACACCCGATCGTCAGCGCGCACAGAATCCGTGTTGATCTCGTATCGTCCAGACGTCCGGTTCCACGCTCACGACGTCTGCGGGACACTACCCAGAGCTGGTTTCCGGCATAGAACATAAACGCGCCTCCAAGTCCGAGGAGAACGTACCCCCAGCGAACACCCTGTCCGCCAAAACTTCCAAAATGCAGAACGAAGAATGACGTCAGAACCGACTGGGCCCAACTCTGATGGCCGGGCATATATTCTGTTGATACAAGCTTGCCGCTATAGGGATCTACGCCAGCAAATCCGCCACCGGCCCCACGTGCACCATATCGCGGATCACGGCCCGTTATTCTCAGAGCGAGGCGGCTACCATGACTGTTACTATAAGCCAGCGTTTCAGGAATAAATCCCGGCGCCTGCAAGGCAACAGTTCTGACAATCTGAGCCGGATCGAGAGGTATCCGAAAATCTTCTGACCCATTATGAGAATGCTGCCCGCGCCCGGAACCTAACGCAACATGCTGCGCCTGAGGTTGTATCAAGAGCGCCTGTTCAGCCATGTAAATCTCGTCATGAAATGCGAAGACTACAGAAGTCAGCGCCATGATGATATGAAACGGCAGGGAAAACAGGCCCAGCATACTGTGCATATCCAACCACATTCTCTTGACGTTCTGACCGAGGCGAATTGCAAACAGGTTTTTGATAAGCCCAGGAATAACAACGAGTGTTCCTGAAATCAGAGCAACAGCATACAGCAGCGCGATAACCCCCATGAAAAGCCGCCCGGCTTTATGAGGCATCGAAAGCCCAACCTGCTGATGCAGAACATTGATGAAATATGCAGCCTGAGATGGCTCTTTACGCACCGTTACCAGAGAGCCGTCTGCTGCAAGTGCTGAAAAATTAGCAAAAGATGGGCCGTGCATTCTTTCTGGCATTCCCCAGACCAGTGACGCAGGCTGAGACGCGGTCGGGTGCAGAACAATCGTGTAATTGCGTCGCGCCTCCGGATGCGCAGAAAACGTCTTCTCCAGAAGTGCAGGCATTTTTTCCAGTGCAACGGGCGGCGGCAAGGCAACTGGTGCAGAGGCCCAATCCTGTAAGGGCCGCTCAAACATTGTTACTGATCCAGCATAAAATGCGACAAACAGAAAAAGCCCGCAGACAATTCCGACCCAACTATGGATCTCGCGATACATCCGGACGATATCAGAGCGGATTTTCACGATACCATACTCCGCACACCCATATAAATGGCCCAGAGCACCGCATTTGCCAGACCGAGCATACCCCAGGCACGCCAACCTGACTGAAATAGAAAACAGGTCCCAAGAATTCCTGTCCAGACTGGCACTATGAGCCACATCAGGAACTGCGAACCAACTGCACGAGGCTGCCCATCAACATGTGATATCAGCCCGAGAATACCCATCAGAGCACAAGAAAGCGTCAGCCCGAGAACAAGGCCTGCGCTCGCTTTTGGAAACCAGTTTCGGCTTGTCAGCCTTCCAGGAGCTGTTGTCATGACACTTTCTTTCGCCACACAGCAGCGGCCAGAGGCACTAAGGACCAGACAGTCATAAGAAGTGTCAGAAACTCACAAATTGCCATTCCGCTTCCCTGGGTAGCCAGAAGAACAAGCAACGATATGCTGAGCATGACACATCCTGAAACCACACATCCCCGAAATGCCGGGCGTCGCGTGCACAGTTGCTGAGCAGGGGAGGCCATATAAAGCAGGACAGCACCCCCCGCCCCCAAAACCATTGCAATCCCTGTCGTCATCATAACGTTCCCATCAGATTACCAACGGTATTCAAGACGGGCTGTCAGGTTACGGCCCTGTCCGTAATAGCAGGCCGAAACGGCGGTGCAGGTTGCGACAAAGCGCTTGTTGGCAATGTTCCGGGCATTAAACGAAAAGGACAGACCTTTGTAACGCGGATGAGCCGTTGCGAAATCATATCGAAGGAACAGATCGAACAGCGTGTAATCTGGAATATGCAGTGTATTTGCAGTATCCCCGAAACTCGTGCCCGTATAACGGACCCCACCACCAAGGCCGACGCCAGCGAATGTGCCATGCTGGATGCGCTGATCCACAAAGAGCGATGCCATCCACTTGGGAGCCTGTCCAAGATAATTACCGACCTGTGATGCCGTGTTGGAGCGAGTGATCTTTGCTTCACTGCGGGTGCCGGTAAAGATTACGGACATATCCCATGGCAGGTTTGCCTTGCCTTCAAGTTCCAGCCCACGAACCCGGCCCTGCCCCGTCTGAACCAGGCACGTTGATGTGCCACAGAGCGTGCCATTCGGATCATAAGTTGTCATATTGTTCTGGGTGATCTGGTAGCCACCAAAAGTGACGTAGATACTCTTCCCATACTGGTACCGAATGCCACCTTCATACTGATCGCCTGTCGTCGGCTTGAAAGCTTTCCCTCCTAGCGACGTCGACGGGTCAGAAACTTGTGGCTGAAACGACTGAGCGTAGCTGAAATAAGGCACCAGACCGTTATCAAACATATAAACGGCACCTGCTCGCCAGGTAAACGCATTGGAATTCGTGATGTAACGAGATTTCGTGAGAACGTTCAGCGTGTCATCATGCGCCCAGTCCTGGCGCCCACCAATCGTGACCCGAAAACGATCAAACTTGATCTGATCTTGGAAATAAATCCCGTTCTGACGACTTATCGTCGCCGTATAGATCTGTGGATTGAGATTATCTGAATAGCCAGCACTTCCACGTGCTTGTGGATTAAAGATATTCAGAATGGGCAGCACGTAAGATGATGCCACCAGATCACGGCTATGACGCCAGTTCGTATAAAAATAGTCTGTGCCAACCAGGAGTAAATGCCTCACCGGCCCTGTGCGAACATGCCCTTCAAGTTGTGTATCGGTCGTGACACCTTGAGACTGGCCTCTACCTTCCACAGCACGCCGATTAACTGTTTCGCCAGCAATACATCCTGCGACTGTTGCCGCGCATCTTGCTAGCGTATCGCCGGAAAGCACTGTCGCTCTGTAAAGCGTGTTCAGATAAGTATAGCGTGTATTATTTCGGACCGTTAGGAAACGGCTGAATTTATGCTCCAGAAATGAGCCCGCCAGAGCCTGATTGCGATCAAATGTATCCCAGTTCGGCTCACCAATATTCGCGTCATTTGCAATATGGCGGCCTTTGGATGCGTAAAGTGTGCCCGTTGCTGGCAGGAACTGGAACGTAGAGCCACCCTGATCACGCTGATATTGCGCCAGCAAAGTCCAAACCGTTTTGGGCGTGATTTTCCAAGTCAGACTTGGGGAAATGTAATATCGTCCCGTGCGCACCTGATTGACCTGAGTATCACCATAGCGCGCAAGCCCAACAATCCGACCGGTCAATGCGCCATCATGGGTCAGTCGGCCGGAAACATCACCGGAGGCCTGCCCCTGCCAGTTAGACAGGTTCGTAAAGCCGCTGCTCTGTAAAAAGAACTCTCCTTCACTTTTCTCTGTCGGGCGCTTGGTGACAAGATTCACCACCCCTCCTGGTGCCGTCTGACCATACAAAGCGCCGGAAGGCCCTTTCAGAACTTCAATCTGCTGAAGTGCGAACGGATCAAAGGACGTTCGGGTCCACTGCCCGCCTGAAGGCAAACGCAACCCATCCACAAAGTTATTGTTGGATGAAAACCCGCCTGCCCCAAACCCGCGCACGGACACTTCGTCCACTCGACTGTCGATACCGGATGGCTCAGCCTGCACACCTGCCGTGTAAGCAAGAGCATCGGCGATGGTCGGAGACGCACGCAGTTCAATTTCTTCGCGACTGACGATGGAAATTGACTGAGGCGATTCAATAATGGGCGTGCGGGTCTTTGTTGCGGAAGGCGCATGAGACATGCCCGTCGCCGTCACAACAATGACTTCTGCCTTGGACTTTGATGGCTGCGACTGCCCGGTTTTCTGAAGTTGTTTCTGGCCCTTAAACGAAGCTTCATCCGTGACCACGGACGCATCTGCTCCTGCGGCAGCGGATGTCAGCCCCGCCAGCACAAGTGCAGGAAAAACGGTATATTTGACGACAGAAGAGGACATGCAGGCTCACCGAGAGAGGATCGGAACTGGAGCCCTCATATTTGCAATTGATAATTATTGTCAATTAGGAGTCATCAAGGGAATTGCATCAAAGAATGCCTACCCCGCAGGCAGGCAAACACACCTCCATAAATATCGATATTTTTCAGTGATATATAAAAAAATAAGCCGCCTAAGATCAGTGACTGGCGCGGAAAACATTCCATCCCGTATGCTGAACAAGGCGCTCCAGAGCACGTGTTCCCAACAGTGAATTGCCCTGCGCATTCAAACCGGGTGACCATACCGCAACAGATGCCACGCCTGGAACAACAGCCAGAATACCGCCTCCAACACCTGACTTTCCTGGCAGACCAACCCTGATCGCAAAAGATCCGGACCCGTCATAATGTCCGCACATCATCATCAGAGCGAGCACGGTCTGGGCATTTCGCGTGGAAATGACGCGCTCGCCCGTTCGGGGATTAATTCCGCCCGTCATCAGATAGGTGCCCATTTCCGCAAGCTGCCAGCAACTCATGGTCAGCGCACACTGGTGGAAGTACAGGTCCAGCGTTTCATCAATGGGGTTATGAATATTCCCGAACGTCCGCATATAATTGGCCAGAGCCTTGTTGCGAAATCCGGTTTCTTCTTCCTGCCGCGCAACATCCCGGTCAATCAGGATCGTATCCGGATCTGAGCTCATGGGTTTCAGGAAGCCCAGAAGCTCATTCTGCGCACCATCCAGACCATACTGGGACGTCAGAATATCCGATACGACAATCGCCCCCGCATTGATGAACGGATTTCTCGGAATTCCGTTTTCACTTTCAAGCTGGATGATTGAATTGAACGCACTGCCTGACGGCTCCTGCCGCACGCGGCTCCAGAGCCCGGCGTCCACAGCATTAAGCGCCAACGTCAGGCCAAAAACCTTTGAGACGCTCTGAATGGAAAAGGCTTCTTCAGCGTCTCCAACAATGTGACTGCCGCCTTCTGCATCGATAATGGCCATTCCAAAACGGCCAAGATCGACGTTTGCCAAAGGCGGAATATAGTTTGCCACCTGCCCCCGGTCTGTCTCGGCACGCATTTCCTCTGCGATTTCCGTGATAATGGCGGTGAGTGAGGGCATAAGGGGTCATCTCCAGTTCAGGCGCTTGTAAGACCTTTCACAGAGTAGCCTATTGAAAAAAGGCCTTTTTTAAGAACAGGAGCCATGCAGCTTACGCGCAGCTCTTTGTTCACGGTGAAACAACGCGATGACGAACGACCTCACCCACAATCACAAGCGCAGGCGAAGAGACCTGCGCTTCGGCTGCCTGAGCCGCCATTGTTCCAAGTGTTCCCGTCAACACGCGCTGCCCCGGCTGGGTTCCCCGCTCCACGATAGCCGCAGGCCAATCTGATGGCAGGCCATTTTTTATCAGACCCGCCATCAGTGCAGGTAACGTCGAAATCCCCATATAGATAACGACAGTCTGACGACGGTCAGCCATATCGTCCCAAGGCAGATCGAGCACACCATCTGCCCTTGCATGCCCTGTCACAAACAGACAGGCCTGAGCACAATCCCGGTGAGTCAGTGGAATACCCGCATAGGACGCACATCCGCTCGCTGCGGTAATGCCCGGCACAACGCGAAAAGACACACCTGCGTCGACCAGAGATTCAATTTCCTCGCCACCACGCCCAAAAATAAACGGATCGCCACCCTTCAGCCGCAGAACCCGTTGACCGGCTTTCGCATGACGGACCATCTCATTGTTGATTTCAGACTGAGGCATCGCATGGCGATTACGCTGCTTACCCACAAAAATCAGTTCGGCGTCACGTCGAACACGTTCGAGCAACACTTTAGGTAACAGATTATCGTAAAGCACCACGTCAGCATTCTGCATGAAATGCAGTGCCTTCAATGTGAGAAGATCCGGGTCTCCCGGCCCCGCCCCCACAAGCCAGACTTCCCCGGCTGCCCGCTGTGCTGACAAGAGCACATCAAGCACAGCATCCGCACGCACTTCATCGCCTGCCAATGCAGCTTCTGCGCCCGCTCCATCCAGAAAATCTTCCCAGATCCGTTTCCGATCCTGAACTTCCGGATATTGGGCAGACACGCGCGCCCGGCGGGATTGCATGTAAGCTGCAAGTTGCCCGGTTCCGTGAGGCATCCAGCTTTCAATCTGTTCGCGCAGTCGGCGTGCCAAGACCGGTGCTCCGCCGGCTGTTGAAATTGCAACCCGCACCGCCCCACGCCGAACCTGCGCAGGCGTGATGAACGTGGAGGGTTCCGGATCATCAACAGCACAGACTGGAATGTTCAATGTATCAGCGAGAGCAGCGACCGTGCGATTGACGCTCCGATCGTCTGTCGCCGCATAAACCAGACGACATCCTGGCATGACAGTTTGTAAAATAGTGGAATCAACACGGCCACCTACATGCCGTACCAATCCCGCATCCACCCACTCCTGAACAACAGTATTCAGGGTTTCCGCAACAATCTCGATATGCGCGCCGTGATCAAGCAAAAGCCTGCCCTTGTTGACGGCAACTTCACCGCCACCAACCAGCAATACGCGTGCACCTTCCAGACGAAGGGAAATGGGAAACCAGCCTGTCTCAACCCCGGATGCGGGCATCTCTATATCCATGTGCGTTCAGAATAACAGTTCCAGAACGGAACGCTGCTCCTCTTCCCTACACGGCCACCCTGAACAGGCAAAGACAGGATAACCTCAGAAGAACGACAAACCGCTTTGGAGCCGCCCTCCTGTAAAGGGAACGGTCAGCGACGACCGTATCCACCCCCGCCGCCTACATAGGGTCCGCCTCGGCCCCCATGATGATGATGATGTCCCCGCCCGTGATCATACGGCCCGTAACACGCCATTAACGGTGCCGTCAGACCGAAAGCGAGCAGTAACATTGCAAAACGCTTCATGGATCAAACCTTTTCGAAAGACTGAACTGGCAAAGATTATACCCAAGCAATATGGCTGCTTTCCGGCGCAATGTCGGAACAAAATGCAACTCATCTTTTAAATGCCCGGTTACATTTCTGGCCCTCCCTGACAGGGAGTTACCATTTTAACCGTTTTCGCATATAATTTCCCATGAGTGCAGGACAACCGTTCCTCTGCGCTCGTGCCAGGAGTACGACATGATGGCTGAATTTATCGTTAAGGCGATCAAATCGATCCAGAACGGCATGGGCTTTCCAGTCCTTCTTGGAATTCTGGTCTTACTCGTGATTGCCGGATATCTGGTGCTTTACGCGCTGGTGATGTGACAGGACGCCATCTCTCAAAATCAGGCCTGACTTTGGCCTCAAATTTCCAATCGTCAGGACCCATTTTAATGACTACACACGAGATCAAGAAGCGTCTCGATTTTCTCCGTGAAGCCTCCAAGCTCAAAGATGTTCTCCGCCGCGCCTTTACTCTGGGTGGCCAGGCTGAAAGCACCGCAGAACACACCTGGGGTTTATGCCTTCTTGTTATGACCTTCGCTGACCAGCTTGAAGGCATCGACCTGCTGCGCCTTCTCAAAATTTGCATTCTCCATGATCTGGGCGAAGCGATCCATGGCGATATTCCCGCCATTTCCATTGACGCTTCAAGCAATAAGTCCCAACAGGAACGCGAAGATCTCCTGACCGTCATGGCCCCTCTTCCAGACCACCTGAAAGAGGAGTTTCTTGAGCTCTGGGATGAGTACGAAAATGCCTCCAGCCCTGAAGCCAGGATGGCCAAGGCTTTCGACAAACTCGAAACAATTTCTCAGCATAATACCGGCATCAATCCGCCGGACTTCGACCATGAGTTCAATCTGACTTATGGACGCCGCTATACCGATCACTCGGCATTAACTCGCGCGATCCGGGATGTCATTGACAGTGAGACCATGCGGAACGCCGAGAAAGTCTGAACACACGCTGATTGTTTCGGAGAATTTTGTTTCTCGACAAAAAGAAACAGTTTCCCCCAAAATACCCCACCATGGTTCTGCGTCAGGTAGTCCCAGACGCTCCTTCCAGCTCCAAAGACAAACGGAGCCCACAAACTCGCATTACAGGAGATCGGCAGGCCACTGCATGACCAGCCACCATTCTGGCATTCCTGCCGCTACACGCCGCCGATTAACCCTCCAAAAGCTGACGTGCTGCGGCTTCAGCGCCGCTCTTTCCTGTAGCTCGGCTCTAGCGCAAGGCGCCAATACGACGGGCGCAGTGTCCTCCAACGCATCCGGCAGCACGACATCCACAACGGAGCATATCGTCGTCACCGGCCACAAGCCGGAAGGAGCCGTTATTGGTGCGCCAAAGCCACTCATGCAGATCAGCGCAGATGAGATTAAATCCTATGGCGTCGATACCGTAACGGATCTGTTGAGCACAATTTCCCCCGAAACACGCTCTGGTCGCGGTGCAACGGGAAATGCCCCCGTTATTCTCCTAAACGGCAAAAGAATTTCCGGCCTTCAGGAGGTTAATGACCTTCCCTTTGAAGCAATTGCACGTGTGGAAATTTTTACGGAAGAAGAAGCCCTCCGTTATGGCTACGCCGCAGACCAGCGCGTCGTCAACATCATCACCGTCAAACACTTCCGGTCCGTTCGTGCGCGCGCATATGGCGAAACATCCACGGATGGGGGAGGAGAAAATGGCGCTCTTTCCCTCAGCTTCACGCGCCTGCAAGACAAGCGTCGCATCAACCTCAGCGCTCGTTACACGGCCAGTTCATGGCTGAGAGACAGCCAACGCAGCGTGGCTCCCCCGGCGGCAAACTCACTCTATGCCACACAGGGCAATCTCAGTACGTCCGATGGCACCAGCCTGGATCCAGCCCTTGACGCACTCTCCGGACAGACCGTCACAACCGCAGGGAGCCCATCCTTGCCTTTCGGGCAGGCCGCAACACTGGACGATATTCTTCCCTACGCGAACAATCCGAATACCAGCACGAATGCCTCAGCCTATACGCTTCAGCCACGCAAACACGAATTGAACCTGAACGGGGTTTACGCTGATCGTATCACTGAAAATATCAGCTCGTCTCTCAATGTGAGCTTTGATCATCAGGATCAAATCAGTCTGCAGGGTCTACCCCATGGCGTACTCACGCTGCCCAGCGGAAGTTTCTATTCACCATTTACCCAGTCTGTTCAGCTCTTCCGCAGCTTTGGAAACATCGCCCCCCTTCAGCAAACGGCACATACCGAAACAGGACACGCCGGCCTTAATTTCAATGGGAACCTCGGTGACTGGAAGTGGAATGCCAAGGGCAGCTACGACTACACCCAAACAGTCACGAACAGCCAGACTGGGCTTTCGCTCACAACGGCCCAAGCAGCCCTGAATTCCAACGACCTTTCTTTCGACCCATGGACAACAGTTTCCCCAGCCTGGTTAGGCACGCGCCTCATCAATCACGGCCGCACCACAAGCCATCAGGGGCAGATCAGCGGGCTGCTTTCCGGTCCGGTTTTTACGCTTCCTGCTGGAGATGCCTCCACCAGCATTGCCGCCACGGGAACACTCAGCCAGCAAAACGCTGTATCCACCGTCAATAATGTGACATCTCGCGCGGCCATCAGCCGAGATATTGGTACAATTCGGATCAACGGCGACCTCCCAATCGCAAGCCGAAAGAACCACTTCCTGTCTTTTCTTGAAAAGCTGGATGCCAATGTAAACGGTGCAGTCAGCCAGGTGTCTCACTTCGGGACATTGGGAACCGTCGGTGGGGGCATCACATGGGCGCCTCTCACATGGATCCAGCTGCCGCTCTCCATCACTGAACAGACAGAAGCACCCGCAGCAGCCTCCCTTGTGGCGCCCACAATCGAAACTCCGAACGTCACAACATATGACTATGTGCGTGGAGAGTCCGTTCAGGTCACGACTGTATCTGGAGGCAACCGGAACCTACGGTCAGCCGATCGACATGAAATCAGTCTTGGTGCCATCCTGTCACCTCCGTTTCTGGACGGATCACGGCTGCACATCAATTACGTGCACGACAACACACACAATCCGGTCCTGTCTTTACCGACTGCCACCGCAGCCATTCAGGATGCTTTCCCGGATAACTACCAACGAGATGCTGACGGCGTTCTGGAACGTGTGGATTTAAGGCCAGTCAACGCAGACTATGAGAAGCGGACAGAATGGAACACCACCTTCTCGCTTTCACGTCCCTTCGGAAATGAGCCTGATAAGGCGCATCATAAAGGACGGCCAGGCAATACCACGCAGGGTCGGTATTACGTTGTCCTGACCCAGGTCTGGCGGTTGAACGATACCGTACGATTACGATCCGGCCTCCCCGCTATAGACCTCCTAAACGGCGGAACGATAGGTGGCCTTGGCGGCAAACCCCGTCATGAAGTGGAACTTCAGGCAGGGGCTTATCGAAACGGTATTGGCATCAGGCTGGACGGTAAGTGGCAATCAGGCACATCAACTCTGGGCAGCACGTCCGCAGGCAGCCTGTATTTCAGTAGCCTCGCAACCCTGGATTTTTCGGTTTTCGTCACTTTGGGAGACGTCCCCCGCTGGAAACACAGCGACTGGGCTCAGAATTTTAGAATCATGCTGTCGCTGGATAATGTCTCGAACAACCGCATTCACGTTCATAACGGAACCGGCGCCACCCCAGCCGGCTACCAACCTGCTTTCATGGACCCCATGGGTCGGACTATCGGGCTGTCTCTTCGCAAATCGCTCTGAGATTGCTCATCACGCCTTTTTGGCAGGACGGCGCTCAAGGGGCCGAGCAGCCGTTGCCTTAGGCACAAACACGAAATGTGACCTCGCCTGTAATCGCTTGAGACACTTACAATTCTGCGCGTTTTTCGCCCGTTGCTCTCATTCCAAACCGCTTGCTGAGCACCCACCTGTAAAGGCGAATGCAACGTTTGGTCATAAAATGTGAGTTTAGATTTTCGCTTGAGACCCTATGTGTGAAGCGAATTTGTGACAACGATTTGACAGCCATGAAAGTTCCCTGCGCCTGATGCCGGCCGAAGAACCGCCTTTACAACTCCCGAAAGTGGCTGGTGTCCGACGCGTCATGAGCAATGTCGGCGTGCTGCTTGGAGGGCGTGTCATAAATGCCCCTCTGAGTCTCCTCCATATCTGGATGGCAACACATCTTCTCGGAAGTTACGGGTTTGGTCTTATCGCCATGATGTACGCTTTCGCGCGTACAATGGGTGATATGGTAGATTTCCAGTCCTGGCAGACTGTTCTGAAATACGGCCTCCGCCCCCTTACAGACGGAAACCGGACAGGATTTCAGCGCATCATCGCGTTCAGTTTTCTTCTGGACGGCCTTGGAGGCCTGCTCGGATTTATCGGTGGCCTTCTCATCAGCATTTTTGCGATGAAAATGCTTGGCTGGCCGCCTGAAATTCACCAGACGGGAATAATATTCTGCCTTTCGATTTTGTTCATGGCGTCCGCCACGCCCACAGGGCTTCTGCGCATCTTCAACCGATATGATCTGATTTCCATTCAGGGTGTCGTGGCCACCCTGGTTCGTGTCGTGGGTACTTTCTTCCTCGCCATAAAAGGGGCGTCAGTACCCGCACTGGCAGTCGTCTGGATGTTTGCTGAATTTGCAGCCTGGGCGACGCTCGGATTTATGGCTGTTCGAGAACTGCTCCGCCGAGATCTGACGCGTGGCCTTACAAAAGAACTATGGAATTTAATCCCTGACCTGCTGAATGGGCATTTCTTCCGAACCCATTTGGGCATCCGGCGCTTTGCGCTGTCCACGAATATCAACTCTGCCCTCGCCCTGACCTTCGGGCACATAGGGACACTTGTAGTAGGAGCCTTCGTCGGCCCGGCAGGCGCCGGATACTACCGGGTCGCCAGCCAGATTGCCGCAGGTATCGCCAAACCGGCCGCGCTGATTCAAACGACCGTCTATCCGGAAATGGCGCGCCTCTGGCGCGATCGAGCAACGACAAAACTTTATCGCCTGACCATTCAGGTCGCTCTTGCAGCAGGCGGAATCGGTACAACCCTGCTTGCCCTGACCCTTCTGGCGGGCCGCCCCCTTCTGCAGTTCTATATCGGTCCGACAGGCGCAACACAGACAATGCCGGTCACACTCTGGCTCCTCGCGGCCGAAGTTGTTGCTGTCTGGGGCCTGCCGCTTGAGCCGCTCCTGTTCACGACAAACCGTTCAGGCGCTGCGACGTCGGCCCGCTTTCTGGACTTCCTGCTGTTTTTTCCGGGGCTTGTGCTCGTTGTCCGCAGATATGGTCTGGACGGCGTAGGACCCATCACACTGTGCGGCGTCATGCTCCTGATCGGTCTTCAGCTTTTTCTGGTTCTTCGCACGCCTCCTCTGCGAACGGTTCCCCAGTCATGAAAGTCGTTTTTCCCCTGATTGCCCAAAGGCACCAGACCCTACATGCCCTACCAATCGCGCTGGAAATGTCGGCGCGATACCCAGAAGTCGCTGTTCATATTGCCTGCCTGACCGCAAGTCATCTCGAGCTCGCACGGTCCCTGGCTACGCTTTATCCGGAGTCACGCGTTCAGTTTGACCTGCTTCCGATTTCAGATGCACTTCGGCATCGGATTGAAGCGCAGGGGCTACGAGTCCTTGACCGCCTCATGGGGCTGTTTTTCTCCCGGAAGTATTTCAAGGGCTTCGATGCCATCATCGTTCCCGAAGCGACCTCTCTTCAGCTTCGACACATGGGGGTTCGCGCGCCCCGCATGATCTGGACGGGTCATGGCGCCGGCGATCGTGCCATCGGCTTTGCCAAGCATCTCAGAAAATTTGATTATCTTCTGGTTCCTGGCCGTAAAGTCGAAGAGCGGATGCTGGAAAAAGGCATCATCCGTCCCGGCTTCTATCACCGGGGTACGTATGCAAAATTTGATCTGGTTCGCCGGATGCATGCACGTCGGCCACCGCTTTTTAATAACGGTCGGCCGACAATCCTGTATAATCCACATTTCGTGCAGCGTTTCTCGTCATGGCGCATGATGGGCAAGAAGCTGCTTGATTTTTTTGCAGCACAGGATCAGTACAACCTGATCTTTGCTCCTCATTTCCGGCTGTTTGACAACCACCGCCCGGAAGGAGAAGCCCTCAGACGAGAATATGCGGGTCTGTCCCATATGCTGATCGACCCAGGGAGCGAACGAAGTATCGACATGACCTATACCATGGGCGCAGATCTCTATCTTGGGGATGTCAGCAGTCAGGTGGCGGAATTCATGATACGACCGCGCCCCTGCCTGTTCCTGAATGCGCATGAAGCCGACTGGCAGGACAATCCGAATTATCAATCGTGGACGCTCGGCCCGGTGACGGATAATATTGCCAATCCTGAACAGGAAATCATGAAGGCGTTTGACACACACTCACGTTTTCTTGAGACCCAGCGCCAATATGTACTAGAGACATTCGAAACTTKGGGCGAACAGCCCACGGCGCCCGCCGCAGCGGACGCCATAGTTAACTTTCTACACAAGGCCGCCTGATGTCCGGCGATCCTAATGGAGCTAGTCTAGGTTTGACCGAGGACACCCAGAACCCAATTCTTCCTTCCGCTCCTACGCCGAGCCGCTCTGGCCTGACCAGACGGTACGGGGACTTCACGAGCTTTGCCGCAGCCCTGGACTATGCAGCCCAAGGCGAAAGTGGATTCAATATCTACTCCGGCCGCGGGCAACTGCTGGAAGCCCTGCCGTACCGAACGCTTCGCGAACAGGCGATCTCCATGGCACAGCGCCTGCTCGGCCTCGGGCTGGCAGCGGGAGACCGGGTGGCTATCGTCGCAGAAAGCGATGGTGATTTTGCCCGCATCTTCTTCGGTTGCCAGTATGCGGGACTTGTTCCTGCTCCGCTGCCGCTTCCTGTCGCTTTTGGTGGACGTGAAGGATATGTTTCCACCCTCCGTGGCATGATCCAGAGCGCAGCAGCACGTGCTGTTGTGGTTCCGGACGTAATCGGAAGCTGGACATCGGAGATCGTTGAGGGTCTGGATCTGGTTTTCGGCGGCTCCCCCGCTGACCTCTACCGTCATGCTGAAGCCAATGTAGAGCTTCCGGAAATCAAATCCGAAAATCTGTCCTATCTCCAGTTTTCGTCTGGCAGCACGCGTTTCCCAATGGGCGTTTCTGTCACTCAGGCTGCTGGAATGGCCAATGCACGCGCGATTGCCCGTGACGGTCTCAAGGTTTATCCCGCAGAAGATCCCCGCGATGATCGCTGCGTGTCCTGGCTGCCACTCTACCATGACATGGGCCTGGTCGGGTTTTTCCTGACCCCCCTGACATGCCAGTTAACGGTTGATCTGCTGCCTGTCTCTTATACACATCT
>NZ_JACRVW010000011.1:0-83485 GCF_018812085.1 Gluconobacter sp. P5H9_a | reverse complement strand
GCCACCATAGCCGCCGCCCCAGCCGCCCCAACCCCAGCCGCCGCCACCGGAATACTGGGTCTGGTTATCGATATAGGCGAGGAACGAGTGACCTTCTGCCTGGTAATCCTTGGTCGGCACGCCAAACTGGCGAATGACGTCCACTTCAGACTTCCCGACCATCGAATCGAGAACCTTGCGCTGCTGCAGGGTAGGAACCTCACAGGCGGAAAGAGCCAGAAGAGCGACGACGGAAAGCAGCTTTGCCTTTTTCATTTTCTTTGTCCCCGGCTGTGTGACCAGCACAGATATGTTTCTTTCGTGAGACGTTCTAGCCCGTTTGGAGATAGAAACGGATTAAAAGTCCTGCAAGTTTCAAAACGGCTATGCCAACCACAAAATGTCACGGATTGCAGGCGCACCCGTCGCGAGCATGACGAGGCGATCAAACCCCAGCGCAATACCAGAACATGATGGCATATCTGGCAATGCCGTCAAAAAAGCTTCATCAAGCGGCCAGTCCTGATCGGGCGAAATATCGAGTCTTCGTTGCCGATCTGTAGCGAAACGTTCGCGCTGCTCCACAGGGTCAGTCAGTTCTTCGAACGCGTTCGCCAGCTCAATTCCGCCAATATACAACTCGAACCGCAATGCTGCGCGCGCATCTGACGGATCTTTGCGGGCAAGAGCCGCCTGTTCTGCGGGCCAGTGAGTCAGGAAAGTAGGCTTTTCACGACCGATAACAGGCTCGACACGCTCCAGAAGCAGGCGAAAAAAAAGATCTTCCCAAGTCTCACCATTTCTGAGCACCGCGCCCGCCTGTGTCGCGAGAGCTTCTGCATTCCCGGCTGTCGCCAGAAGATCTGCACCTACATATCGTGCAAAAGCATCCTGCATTGTCAGACGTTCAAACGGCACAGACAAGGGAATCAGTCTTCCGTCCCTATAGACCTGTTCCGGCAAAAGAGCCCTGACATAAGCCTCCGTCTCATCCATCAGGCCGGCAAGATCAGCTTCAGGCGCATACCATTCCAGCATCGTGAATTCCGGAACATGCGTGGAACTGCTCTCTCCATTGCGCCAGACCCGCGCTAGCTGGAAGATCGGCAGCCCCGTGGCCGCTACAATTCGTTTCATCGCAAATTCGGGGCTGGTATGCAGGAACCGTGCTTCACGGCCTCCATCAGGCTGTTCCAGCTCTGTCCGGAAACAGCGAAGATGCACTTCTTCCCCGGGGACCGGAACCGCGTAAGGCGTTTCCACATCCAGATAACCACGATCATCGAAAAATTTTCGCGTGGCCTGCACCATCGCAGCCCGGCGCCTGAGCAACGGCAGGCGTTCAGCAATCCGGTCATGATCGGACGAGGAATTGGTCATAAGGGAAGAGTTCCTGTTGCAACACACAGCCAGCCAGCGTTAGAGCCACCACATGCACGATATGGTCAAGACCACGAACAAGCGGCATGTGCTGCGCACACCATCTGATCTCATTCAGGCAGGTCTAGCTCCGGAAGCCGACAGAGCGACCCTTGATGCTGTCAGCGGCCACTTTGCGACAGCCATCCCACCTGCATTCCAAGCACTGATTGAAACCTCAGACGACCCTATCGGAAAGCAGGTCATCCCTGACATCCGGGAACTGACCACGCAGCTCTATGAAACCGTTGATCCGATTGGGGATGATGCACTGTCCCCCGTCAAAGGGATCGTACATCGTTACGAAGATCGTGCGCTTCTGAAGCCCCTGTTGATCTGCCCGCTTTACTGCCGTTTCTGCTTCCGTCGGGAGCATGTTGGTCCCGATGGTGGCCTTCTGACAGATAAAGAGCTTGAAAATGCGCTGGACTGGGTTCGGGGTCATCCCGCCATCCGCGAAATCATCCTGACGGGTGGTGACCCTTTGATGCTGGCGCCGCGCCGACTGAAACATATCGTTCAGGCCCTCTCGGCAATTCCGCATATTGAGACCATCCGTATTCATTCCCGTGTTCCCGTAGCAGACCCGGCCCGCATTACACCGGACCTGCTGGATGCCATGGAAACAGATCGCGCCATGTGGGTCGTTGCGCATATCAATCACGCACGGGAAATGACAGAAGACGCCCGCAAGGCAGTTCGCGCCATTCTTTCGCGCGCCATTCCGGTTCTGTCCCAGTCTGTTCTTTTAAGGGGGGTGAACGATACGGAAGCCTCTCTGGAGGCGCTTTTACGCGCACTCGTAACGGCACGCATCAAGCCCTATTACCTGCATCACCTCGACGCCGCGCCGGGAACCAGTCACTTTCAGGTTCCCGTTGAAGAAGGGCGTGCTTTGCTGGGCCGCCTTCGTGGACGCGTCACGGGCCTGGCATGGCCGACATATGTTCTCGACATTCCCCATGGCAAAGGGAAAGTCCCATTGGGGCCAGATTACCTGTTGCCTGGCGAGAAGGGCAAAGTCCGTACACCTCAAGGAGAAATTGCGGATTTTGAAGGTTAGGGCCTATCGCTCAGGCCATCGAAATCCTGACCTGATTCAGCCTTCAACTCTCACCGCCTCAACTGCGGACAAGCTCGCTCAACACGATAGAGCATTGCCCAATGACGAACTTTGGAGCTGCTTACCCAAAGAACTGGTACGCAGCCCCGAGCCCCAGCTTTATCCTTCTGTCTTCGGAAACAGATGCGTCGCATGTGTGACGGCGCCACCCGCACGGATAGCCGCGGCCACCAGAGCAATCTCTGAAAGCTGAGCGTCTGTTGCCCCTGCCTCACGCGCAGCCTTGGCATGAAGTTCAATACAATATGGGCACTGCGTAGTCAGCGCGACAGCAACCGCAGCGAGCTGCTTGGTCAGGGCACTGACAGTTCCGTCTTCAAATGCAGCGCGATCAAACTGCCAGAAAGCGTCCATCCCCTTGCTGGCGTTCGCTTCGAGATGGGAAATACGGGAAAGATTTTTCATGTCGTACATGAGAGCAAGCCCCTGAGTTATCCGTCCCCGCCTGCACGACAGGGCCATTGCGAGCATGAACCCCTCTCACTTTTCCTCCAAGAGCGACATCCTTCACACTTTCCTGAGTTATTCAGCCCACTCAGGCCGCCTTGCGCCTTGCCGAAATCCCCTTCACGGCGCTAGAAGCCCACAAGACGTGATAAGAAACCCACTATTGCAGGGTCAGGACAACACATGAAGCAACAAGCCAACCTTATCCGCGCCGGTCAGGTCATCGAGCACGATGGCCGTCGCTGGACGGTTCTCAAGCAGCAGATCATCACCCCGGGTAAGGGTGGCGCGTTTATTCAGGTTGAAATGCGTGACCTGAAGACGGGCAACAAGACGAACGAGCGCTGGCGCACCGCAGACACCGTTGAGCGCCTGATCACGGAAGACAAGGACTTCACCTATTCCTACATGGACGGTGAAAACATTGTTCTGATGGACCCGGAAACGTTCGAGCAGGTTATCCTGCCAACCGATATCCTGGGTGACCAGCTTCCGTTCCTGCAGGACAACATGGAACTGAGCGTCAAGCTTGTGGAAGGCGACGCCGTTGGCGTGACCCTACCGCCGCATGTCACGCTCGAAATCACCGAAGCCGACCCGGTCGTGAAAGGCCAGACAGCCTCATCGTCCTACAAGCCAGCCATGCTCGCCAATGGCGTGAAGACCATGGTTCCTCCTTTCATTGAAGCTGGCGAGCGCATCGTTGTCCGTACGGATGATGCGTCCTACGTCGAGCGCGCCAAGGACTGATCATGCGTCTTTCCCCGCACATGGCCGTCATGCAGAACGCAGCGCAGAAGGCCGCACGCCGCCTGCTCCGCGATTTTGCAGAGGTCGAGCAGCTTCAGGTCAGCATCAAGGGTCCGGGAGACTTCGTGTCCCAGGCCGACCTGCGTGCAGAAACCATCATCCGCGAAGAACTCGCCCGCGCACGTCCAGGCTATGCCTTCCTCATGGAAGAATCAGGCCCCTCGGGCGGGGATAACTGGACGTGGCGCTGGATTGTCGATCCGCTGGACGGCACGACGAACTTCCTGCACGGCATTCCGCACTGGGCCATTTCCATTGGCCTTCAGCGTCGCCTGCCGGATGGTACGGTCGAACTGGTCTCCGGGCTGGTTTACAATCCTGCTGCCAACGAAATGTTCTGGGCTGAGAAAGGCATCGGCGCATTCCTGAACGAGCGCCGCCTGCGCGTTTCCGCACGACGGAACATGCAGGAAGCCGTGTTCGCCACAGGTATCCCGTTCGCAAAGGTCCCCAGCAGCAAGCGTCTGCCCTTCGCGCGCGTTCTGGGTGCTCTCATGCCGCAGGTTGCAGGCATCCGTCGCTTCGGCGCCGCTGCCCTTGATCTCGCATGGGTCGCAGCTGGCCGTTACGAAGGTTACTGGGAATTCGGCATCAAGCCATGGGACTGCGCAGCAGGCCTGCTGATCGTTCGGGAAGCTGGTGGCCACGCCACTGATCCAGACGGACAGGAACTTCATGACCTCGACGACGACGTCAATGTTGTCGCCGGAAATGCCCAGCTTCATGGCACTCTGCGCGGTATCGTGCATGAGGCTTTGAACCGGGAGTAAGCAGAAGTCTCTCCTGCCCCATTGCGGGAGGATGGAACGCTCGGTTAGGATCGGCCCCCTATGTACAGGCCGATCCTAACCTCCCTCTCAGTGGCGGCCGTTCTGGCCTGCCTTCAGCCTTCTGGGGCGCATGCCCAGGTCACCAGCAATCTGGATGATCTTCCCAGTGGCAAACCGACTGCCGTTGCAAAACCTGCAGTCCCTTCCCAGACCACGCATCGAGCCGCAGCGACGCCTTCTCCGTCGCGGAGCACGGCTTCGCACAGCGCCTCGGCACCTACAGGTACAGGCAAAACGACGGTTCCTGCCGTTCCCGCTGCGCCGCCGCCACCTGTTGTGCTGCCGCCGCCTTTCGTCCCCATTCAGACGCATGCGCCCGCTCCACCGGTTGATATCAAGGCCGTTGCTGATGCGAAGAGCAGCACGACAACTCTGCCAGAGGGTGGACTGCGCGTGATTTTCGCGCCGTCGAGTTCAGATCTCACCGATGAGAGCCTCAAGGCCCTTACGGCCTATGGCGCCTCGCTCAAGGATCAGCCTGAAAAACGCATCATCCTGACAGCCTATGCCACTGTGCCAGGTGATGACATTTCAATGCCAAGGCGCATTTCCCTTGCACGAGCACTGGCTGTACGCTCCATTTTCATCAATGCTGGCGTCGCAACCACACGCCTGTATCCCCGCGCCATGGGACGTCCGGACAAGGGCGATGCCAATCCGGCTGACCGTCTCGATATCGTCACTGAGCAAAATCCGTCACCTTCCGATTCCGCAACCCCGGCAAACGGCACGCCATAAGCCAGGAAAGACCCGCCGTGACCCGTCCCACCACCTTCCTTCTGCGTATGGGCGTCTTTCTCGCCGCCGTTGCGCTTCTCGCAGCGTCTATGGCCAAGACGCTCCTGAACGCCTTCAATGCCAACCCGAAGCTGGATGCCGTCATTCTGGGCGTTCTGATTCTGGGAATTATCTGGAACCTCCGCGTCGTCCAGCGGCTCATGCCGGAAGTTCGCTGGGTGGAAATGCTCCGCCAGCCCCGCGCTGGACTTGCAGCTCCAAACCCGCCCAAACTGCTCGCCCCCATGGCAAGCATGCTCGCAGCACGCAGTCGCACGGACCGCCTGACCCTCTCGACCCAGACAACCCAGGCCATGCTGGACAGTCTCTCGTCCCGATTGGATGAGAGCCGCGAAATTTCGCGTTATATGACGCAGTTGCTGATTTTCCTGGGACTTCTCGGCACCTTCTACGGTCTGCTTCTGACGGTGAGCTCCATCGCCTCCGTGATCGGTGGAATGTCAGCGGGTAATGGCGATCTGGACGCCATGTTCAACCAGCTCAAGACAGGCCTTGCCGGTCCATTGGCTGGTATGTCGACCGCATTCTCGGGCTCCATGTTCGGCCTGGCAGGAGCGCTGGTTCTTGGCTTCCTGGATCTGACAGCCGGTCAGGCACAAAGCCGCTTCTTCAATGAGCTGGAAGAATGGCTTGCGGGCGTTACACGCGTCAGCGGCGGCACAAGCATTGAGAGCGACGGGGCTCCAATCCCAGCCTATGTGCAGGCCCTGCTCGAACAGACAGCGGAAAATCTGGAAACGCTTCAGAACGCCGTTTCCCGCAGTGAAGAAGCCCGCGTGCGGGAGGTTCAGTTACTGGATAGCCTGCAGGAGCGTCTGCGCGGCATGACTGAACTCCTGAAAGCCAATCAGCAGATCATGACACGCACGGCTGAGACGAATGCAGCTCTCGTTCCACTCCTTCGCCAGATGGGTGAAGAGGGTCAACCGGGCTCGCAAGGCACGCCGCTTCTTCGGATTGAGAGCCATCTTTCCCGTCTCGTTGAAGAACTGCATCAAGGTCGCGCCCAAACCGTCGGTGAAATTCGCAATGACCTGCGGGTTCTCGCTCGGACCATCGCTGCGGCCTCCGGCACCACAAACGGCACTTCCAGCAGGCAGGACTGACCATGGCCCGGCGCAGACGCGGACCCAACAACGCCCTGGATGCCTGGCCCGGCTATGTGGACGCTCTGTCCACACTGCTGATGGTCGTCACGTTCGTTCTTCTGGTCTTTGTGGTGGGACAACAGTTTTTGTCTGTCGCCCTGATGCGACGCGAGCACACACTCGACGCTTTGCAGAAGCAGATGGCTGAGCTGTCACACATGCTCTCCATGACGGAAGACAAGAACCAGTCCCTGAATGCGACGGTCGCCAGCCTGGCCAATGACAAGCAAAAGAACGAAGACCAGCTTAAGGCTTTGGCCGGACAGATGGCTCTTCTGAATGGCCAGCTTCAGTCTAAAGATCAGGCCCTTGCCTCTGCTGACAGCGCAAGCCAGCAGCAGAACAGCAAAATCTCGGACCTACAGGCTCAGATCGAAGAGCTGACACGCCAGCTTCAGGCCATCAGTAATGCCCTCGATATCGAGAAAAAGAACGAGCAGGCCAAAGACACGCAGATTCAGGATCTTGGAAACAAGCTGAACGTCGCCTTGGCCGACAAAGTGAACCAACTCAAACGATATCGCTCGGAGTTCTTTGGTCGCCTGCGTGATATCCTGAAGAACCAGAAGGGCGTGAACGTCGTAGGAGACCGGTTTGTCTTTCAGTCAGAAATTCTTTTCCCTCAGGGCAGCGCTGACCTGACCACTGAAGGCAAAAAAGAAATCACCACTCTGGCAAAGACGTTCAAACAGGTCTCTTCAACCATTCCAGCAGATATCCCATGGATTCTGCGCATTGACGGCCATGCAGACAGACAGCCCATTCACAGCGCTTTTCCGAGCAACTGGGAGCTGTCCTCTGAACGAGCCATCACTGTTGTAAAACTTCTGATTGCCGAGGGTGTGGACCCGCACCATCTGGCAGCAACAGGGTTTGCAGACTTCCAGCCGCTTGACGCAGCCAGTACCCCGGCGGCATACGCCCGCAACCGCAGGATCGAGTTCCGTCTGACGGATCGCTGATTCCCCTTGCCTGCCTTTTCACGAAGGCAGGCTTTTCCGCAGGTCTGCTGACATTCCTGCGATAATCCCGTATGTAACCTGCCATGACCGAAACCCCGCTCTCCCTCATTCGCAATTTCTCGATCATTGCGCATATCGACCACGGTAAATCGACGCTTGCAGACCGCCTGATCCAGGCCTGTGGCGCTCTCACGGCCCGTGAGATGAAAGCTCAGGTCCTCGATTCGATGGAGCTGGAGCAGGAGCGCGGCATTACCATCAAGGCACAGACGGTTCGTCTGACGTACCCGGCCAAAGATGGGAACATCTACACGCTGAACCTCATGGACACGCCGGGCCACGTTGACTTTGCATACGAAGTCAGTCGCTCGCTTGCCGCCTGTGAGGGGTCACTGCTGGTTGTGGATGCGTCCCAAGGCGTGGAAGCCCAGACTCTGGCAAACGTCTATCAGGCGATCGACGCGAACCACGAAATCGTGCCAGTCCTGAACAAGATCGACCTTCCGGCAGCCGAGCCGGAGCGTGTTCGCACGCAGATCGAAGAGGTCATTGGCATCCCGGCAGATGACGCTGTGGAAATCAGCGCCAAAACCGGCATTAACATCGAAGGCGTCCTCGAGGCACTTGTAACGCGTCTGCCTGCGCCGAAGGGTGACCGTTCAGCACCGCTTCAGGCTCTTCTGGTGGATAGCTGGTACGATGCCTACCTCGGCGTCATCATTCTGATCCGCGTCATGAATGGCACCGTCAAGCGCGGTGACCGCATTCGTATGATGCAGGCCGGATCGACCTATCACGTTGATCAGGTCGGTGTGTTCCTTCCCAAGATGACCAACGTGGATGAGCTTGGCCCAGGTGAGATGGGCTTCATTAATGCAGCCATCAAAACCGTTGCGGACGTCGCGGTCGGTGACACAATTACCCTTGATCGCAAGCCGGCCGAAAAGGCGCTTGCAGGCTTCAAACCTTCCATCCCTGTGGTGTGGTGCGGCCTCTTCCCGATCGACGCTGACGACTTCGAGAAGCTGCGTGACAGCCTCGGAAAGCTTCGTCTGAACGATGCGTCTTTCCACTTCGAAGCAGAAAGCTCTGCGGCTCTGGGCTTCGGCTTCCGCTGCGGCTTCCTCGGACTGCTTCATCTGGAGATCATCCAGGAACGCCTCTCCCGCGAATTCAATCTGGATCTGATCGCCACCGCGCCGTCTGTCGTCTATCGCATGACGCTGACGAACGGCACGAAGGAAGAACTGCATAATCCTGCAGACATGCCGGATCCCGCCCAAATCGAAACCATTGAAGAGCCCTGGATCAAGGCTACGATCATGGTTCAGGATGAATATCTGGGTTCCGTGCTGACACTCTGTTCAGAACGTCGCGGTATTCAGGTCGATCTCACGTATGTCGGCAACCGTGCGATGGCCGTCTATCGTCTTCCGCTCAATGAAGTTGTGTTTGACTTCTATGATCGTCTGAAATCCCTGACCCGCGGATATGCGTCCTTCGACTATCAGGTTGATGGATACGAAGAGAGCGACCTGGTCCGCATTTCCATTCTGGTCAATCATGAGCCAGTGGATGCGCTGTCCTTTGTTGCCCACCGCACCGTAGCTGAGACACGCGGTCGTGCAATTTGCGGCAAGCTCAAGGATCTAATCCCCAAGCAGCTCTTCAAGATCGCCATTCAGGCCGCCATTGGCTCCAAGGTCATCGCCCGTGAAACCATTGGCGCGCTCTCCAAGGATGTGACGGCGAAATGCTATGGTGGTGACATCTCCCGTAAGCGCAAACTTCTGGACAAGCAGAAAGAGGGCAAGAAGCGGATGAGACAGTTTGGTAAGGTCGAAATTCCGCAGAGCGCCTTCCTCGCAGCCCTCAAAATGGACTGACCCAGCATTATGTCCAAAACAGCCGCTGTCCTGTTCGTCCATAACGAGGCCGACAACATCGGCTGGTGGCTCAGTCACCATGCCACGATTGGGTTCTCTACCCTGATCGTCTGCGACGACCACTCTACTGACGGCACCTGGACAATTCTTTCCAATGCCGCTTCGTTTTACGATATTCGCCTTCAGCGATCGGACAAAACCATTTCCGATCGCCTGGAGCGCCAGACAGCCTTCCAGAAAGCTATTTTCGAAAACGGTCGTCATGAATTCGACTGGATGATGATTCTGGCCGCAGACGAATATCTCCATCTGGAACACGCCTCGTCTCTGCATGACTTCCTCTCTGCTTCAGAAGGGCAGAGCATTCCGGTAAACTGGTGTCTGTTTGGCTCGAATGGGCATGAAGTCCCTTCGCCTTTTGCGCCAAGCGAGGCCTTCACGCATCATGCTCTACTGGGAACCGCTGATCACAGAGTAACGCGAGCCCTCTTTCCAATGACACGGTTCGAAGGTGCCTTACCTGATCCTTTCGAACGCGTCAGTTCTCACGCGGACTGGTCTCAGGCTCGAGTTCTCCATTACGCCGCAGGCGATCGTCAGAGTTTTTTTCAGCGCAATCCGGGTGAAGTAGCAGAAGAAGCTTGGAAACACTTCAATCGTAATGATGCTGTGGAGACAGGCCCGCAACGCTGGCTTTCTGAAACGCGTCGAATTGCCGCCGCGCTTGTTCAGTCAGGCTTAACGGACCTGTACTGGCGCCTTCGGCAGACTGTGGTTCAGCATGATGAGGCGACGCTGGAAAAGCTGGGCCTTATGGCATCTGATCTCGTGGCGGGAGACGAGAGCACATTTTCTGATTTTCAGTTTTATGCTTTCGGTGAGACGCAGCCGTTCGTACTGGATCTTCACTCAGAAAAACTTATTGCTCTTCAGGTAACTGATCTCGACCCGACCCGGCATGTCCGCATGATACTCGCAGTCGAGGTCAGTGCAGCATCTCCATGTCCGGCTTTCTTATTCCCTGAACGCCCATGCCCAGCCCCATGTCTGAGTATCGCAGGGTCGCCGTCACTTCTGGCTGCCCTTCCCTTGCGCTTCAATCAGGCAGACCAGCGCATTACTTCTGCGATTACAGGACAAAGCGTCCATATTGAGACGCCCGACCCCACCCTGGTTTCCCAGGAGGCTACCTCCGAGCTTTACGCCCGCCTCACCGCATTGATGGTGCTCAGCCAAGGCGGCCACACGCTGGATGCGCTGCTTCGAGGCATTGAAAGACTCTCTGCCCCCGATGCAACTGCACTGGGGTGTGCAATTGCCATGCTCTCTCCCGCAGAGGCAGCGCGGCTGGCCCTCGCATTCCCAGGGCTTGTTCCGTTGAGCGTCCGGCCTGTCAGCCCGTAACGGCCGCTTTTCGAAACAGATCAAACGTTGACGTTACGCCGTCCATAACTGCGGCGCGATAAGCGGCATCTCCATCGGAAAGCCGCTCCCGTAGAATCTGAAGGAATGCGGGCCAGCCACCTTTCTCATGAGCTGCCGACAAATATTCCCTTGGCAGCCTGTCCCCCACCTGAGCTGACAGCATCTTGCCACCAAGCCGGGATCCTTCCAGCACATAAAGAGCGCCCAGAGCGCCTCCTGAAGCTTCAGGAGGCTGCCAATCAAGTGCCATGGGCAGAGCGTGGCCAAGAGCCTTCAAATCCCGCCGTAAAAGGTCAGTGCGGCCCTGCCAGCTCGGCAACCCATGCTGAGTGGCAAGCCAATGCTCCACAACAGGCAACACCTTCGCATGCGCCTGCAGAAACGCACCATAAGATTCCGGGTCTGACAGACTGAAGCGCGAGTACGCCTGATCGACCTGTTCGTGCACAGCGCGACTGACCTGGCGCAAGGCTGTCAGAGGATCATGCTCTGCTCTGATATCGTTCAAGGTCTCACTCATTTTCCACGCTCTTCATGTCTTCAGGCGCAACTGGGTCGGCTGCAAATCGTATTCATACCAATGCAGTCATATTTCTTCTTCGGCCAGATGTTTCGTGATGTGGAGTTTCAATGATGAGTGATGCCTCGTCCCAAAAGGTTCGTCGCAAGCATCCTGTGTTGAGAATAACAGGAGCTCTTGTCGGTGCCCTAGCCATTGCCATCATTGTTCTGGTGCTCATCTGGCAGTGGGACTGGTTCGTCCCCCTCATTAATCGCAAGGCCTCGGCAGCACTTCATCGCCCGGTCAGCATTGCTCATCTTCACGTTTCACCTGGCCTGCGCACCAGCGTCACGGTCGATGAGCTGAAAATTTCCCAACCCGAAGGCTTTGAGAAAGAAAAGGCTGATTTTGCGTCTGCCAAATCCCTGACAGTTAAAGTAGATGTCTGGCGCTACCTGACCGGACGTGGCCTCTTCATCCCGGTAATCCGCATGGATACGCCGAGAGGGGACATTATTTCCCTGATGAACGGCCGTAACAATTATACGTTCGGCGACACATCCAAAGATAACCAATCGGCCTCATCCTCAAGCACAACAACGCTACCGGATCTCGGCGAAATCGACATCCAGAATGCGGACATTCATCTGGCACTTGCTCAGTTGAAAACCGATATGCACGTGCTTGTTCACACGACGCCAGCTCAGGCCAATCAAAAAGGCAATGTCGTCGTTGATCTTAAAGGACGTTACGCTCAGGCGCCTATCAACGGCCATATTGTCGGGGGGGCTTTGCTCTCTCTGACCAAACCTGCTGAGCCCTATCCCATTGATGGCCGCATCGCCAATGGCCCAACTTATGTGACCCTTAAGGGCACGGTCGACGACCCTCTGCACTTCAAAGGAACAAAGCTCGCCCTTCATTTTGCCGGCCCGGACATGTCTTTGCTTTACGGCCTGACAGGTGTTCCTGTGCCACATACTCCGGCCTACAGCATCACCGGCAACCTCGGATATTCCGAAAATGCCATTCGTTTCCAGAAATTCGAAGGCAGGATGGGATCGTCTGACATTGGCGGAGACATCAACGTCAATCCCCACCTGAAACCACCGTTCGTTGAGGCCGCCCTTCATTCACGCTCGGTCGATCTGGCCGATCTTGGCGGTTTCATTGGCGCGAAAACAGGGGAAGCAAAGAAGACTGCTCCTCCGAGCAAAAGTGTTTTGCCAGACCAGAAAATCAATGTTCCCAAGCTGAATGCTGTGAATGCACACGTGACCTATCACGGTGATCATATTCGCAACAAAGACCTGCCGCTGGACAACATTGATACCGAATTCGAGGTCAAGGATGGCGCTATCGACCTGAAGCACCTGACTTTTGCGACAGGCTCCGGGAAAATCAGCGCCGCTGCGACACTGGAACCGACAAAAAATGAACAGTTCCGGACCAGGTTCCGCCTTGATGTCTCTCGCCTTCCCCTCTCGCAGATCATGAAAGCAACAGACACCTTCAAAGGTGAAGGAACGATCGGCGGCCACGTCACACTGACATCAACAGGCAACTCCGTCGCGTCGCTGGTCGCGAACGGCGATGGCGGAACCACACTAGTGCTGGATCGAGGCGGAGACGTCACCGCTCTTCTCCCGGACCTGCTCGGACTGAAGCTCGGATCCGCAGTTTTGTCTGCCCTCGGCATTCCCGACAGGTCAAAGCTCGAATGCCTCGTCGCTGATATGCCCCTCGACAACGGCATTCTGAAAACCAAGTCTCTCCTTCTCCAGACTGAAACTACTCGCACAACCGGAACAGGAACCGTCAATTTCCGCAACGACACCCTTGATTATGCTGTCACCACCCGCTCAATTCATCCTCAGATTCTGTCCCTTCCAGGTGCCGTTCACATTTTTGGTCCCTTGAGTGGACCCAACATTCTACCTGGCGCAGAACTGGTAGGACGTGTTGCAGCCTCTGTAGGCCTCGGTGTTCTCTTTCCTCCTGCTGCGCTGATCCCCACCATTCAGCTCGGGGTCGGAGAAGGCTCAGCCTGTGAGCGTGCCGTGCGAGAAGCCAATACCAACCCGGCAGCGGGCATTGCGCCAGGAAGTACGACAGGCGGCGGGACGAGCAGCGTGCCACATCCTGCAAAATCGACATCTTCTGGCAAGCCTGCGAAGCGCCTGACACCCGCTCAGGTCAAGAAAGCATGGGCTCAAAAAACGAACCCGAAATGAAAAATCACTAAGGCCCCATGGCGGAATGAACTTTTTTCACTATAGCTGAGCAAAATTTTCATTCCCGCCGGAGTGCCTGATCGTTGCTGTCCACACTCGACCGCTGGTTTCATATTTCCGCCCGCGGCTCCACCGTTCCGCGTGAGATCATCGCTGGCCTGACGGTTTTCGGGGCTATGGCCTATATCGTTGCTGTCAATCCAGCCATTCTCTCTACGGTGGGCCTCGATCGCCACGACATGGTTATGACCACGATCGCAGGTGCGGTCGCTGGCACATTGCTGATGGCTCTTTGGGCGAAACTGCCCATCGCCTTAGCCCCAGCCATGAGCAGCAACGTTTTGTTCGCGCAGGTTGTCGTTCAGCAGGCCCATGTGAACCCACGGACCGCCTTTACGGTCGTGCTTTTCAGCGGCCTATGCTTCACAGCGCTTTCCCTCAGTCAGATACGCCAGCGTATTATCCGCGGGTTTCCGCCTTCAATTGTGCTAGGCATTCAAGTCGCGCTGGGTGCCTTCATCGCACGCATCGGCCTCACCACCAGTGGCATTGCTGTCCCGACCGCTCAAGGGCTGACGTTCGGTTCTCTGAGTGATCCGTCCGTTATTCTCAGCCTAGCTGGCGTGCTTCTCTGTGCCGTTCTCGTGGTTCTGAGAGTACCCGCCGGGCTTCTTCTGGCGATTCTGACACTGACTGTGGCAGGCCTGTTCATTCATACCGATAAGGGCGCAATCACGACCCTGCCCACGCATATGGTGGACTGGCCGCATTATCCCACCAATCTGTTTCTTCCTTTTGATTTTGCAGGTTTTTTCTCCCACCTCGGCCTTCTCGTTCCCATCACGCTCTACTTCCTCATCAGTGACTTCTTTGATGCGACAGCAACGATGATGAGTGTTGCCCATCGTGCAGGTCTGGATGGAACGCCCGAGAAACCGGCACTGGATCATCGTGCTTTTGCATCTGACGGCGCAGCCAGCATCATTGGGGCCAGCCTCGGGACGTGTACGGTTTCGGCCTATGTCGAAAGCCTTGCAGGTGTCGAAGCTGGAGGCCGAACCGGCCTGAGCGCACTGATCGTCGCCCTGCTTTTCGCAGCTTCCTCCATTTTCTGGCCACTGATTACCGCTATCCCGGCCATCGCGACGGCGCCCGTTCTCGTCTTGGTCGGCCTCAATATGCTTGGCAGCCTCCACCGCGTGGCATCCAACCCGTCCGATGCTATTCCGCCCCTCACGATGCTGCTCATCGCCGGGATCACCGGAAACTTCATGCTCAGCCTGTCCTGCGGCTTGCTGCTTTATACGGGATTGGCCCTCGCATTGCGGGACTTCAAACGCCTTACGCCAATTGTGCTCGGCCTCGATGCTGCGTTTCTTTTTTATATGGTTCTGCAAAGTCACATGGGCGGCTAACAAACTTTGACCGCTCAGTTTTAAGCCTTTCTTAAGGGGAGATAGAACACTATCTCCCCATGAACGCAGCCCCACACGTCTTCATTGCGACACCCTGCTTTGGTGGAACAGTCACCCAAGCATACATGCAGTCCATTATCAGCTGCATGAGTGAAGCACCTTCTCACAATATTCGCCTGACGCTTTCGACACTAGGAAGCGACGCCTTGATTACACGGGCACGCAATACGCTTCTTCACCAATTCATAACCCAAACAGACGCTACACACCTGTTATTTGCAGACAGTGATATTGGTTTTTCGTTTGCAGATATCCAAGCACTTCTAAACGCAGACAAGCCGGTTATCGGCGGAGCCTACCCGCTCAAATCTCACTATTGGGACCATAATACCCAGAGGTTCATGAGCAAAGGCGAACCCCCGGAGAGCGCCAGCCTACGCTATGTTGGCGACTGCTCTGCGCTGTATGACACTTCACCGCCAGACGAAATTGCTTCCGTTTCTTACATCGGAACTGGCTTCATGCTGCTGACACGCGCCACAATCAGCCAGATGATGAGCGCCTATCCTGAGACCGAATACGAGCGCATCGATGCTCAACAAAGTGGCCATCTCACCGATCATTCGGTCCCACAGAAGCCTTTTGCCTTGTTTGACTGCATGATTGACCCGGAGACGAGGACATATCTCTCCGAAGACTTCGCGTTTTGTCGTCGATGGCTCAAAATCGGCGGAAGCGTCTGGCTTCATCGGGGACTGCGCCTGTCCCATACTGGTCCTGCGACGTTCCAGGGCAATCCCCAAAACAGGCTTTTCGCGCTTCGTTAAATACCCATAAAAATCAGATTAAATAATTGGCATATTCAGCTACGCCACTATTCGGTCATAATGTACCGATCTAAGGTAAACCTGCGATGTCGGGAGCGTGATGCATACAGGTCCCCGGCATCGCTCTCGCTTCAAGCCTGAACAGCTCTCCTGAAATAATCGACATTGGCCACAGGGTCTGCCGCGCCGAGCGGGGTGTTGTAATGCACCTTGTGATACCGGCTTAAGGCAAACGGATCCTGTGCAGCAGGCAGTGCTTCCCGAACACGGTAAAACCGGATTCGCGCCATCGCACAGGCATATCGTAAATTACTCACCATCTGCGCACTGCGTGGCAGATCATGAGCCAGCATGTTTTCCAGAATGCCAGCATATGGCTGCCCAACCGGGAAACGTAAAAAGTTAGCCCAGCAATCGTCGTGGGTTGCAGGTTCCATTTGCCACAGCCCCAGCGCTGGCCCTCCCCCAATCTGCTTTACGTAGGCTCCTCTGCTCTCAGCCAGAGCCGTGCCCGTCAGAAGATTAACGGCTGCTGTCCCGCCCAGTCCGAGCGCTGCAAGGGCTGGCTCCACCACCAGATGCTTGAGTTGTCCGACATCAAGACCTTCCATGACTCGTCCCCTCAACGCGTGCTGAGAGACAGAGCGAAATGCACCATCCCAGTTCCGAGGATGGATGTTGCCAGCGTCACTATCGCTGTCAGAACAGCCCGACCACCGATCAGACGGTCCAGCTTTCCATTCACAATCCTGTTACCATTATCGACTTTGGTCTCCAGGGATTTCATCTGATCCCGCAGAGAACTGATTTCCTGCCGCATCTCCGTACGAAGTTGTTCGTACCGATCTGACAACCCCCCAGCGACTGTTTCCAGTCGAAGAACACGGTCTTCCAGGATACGGATCGTGTAAGCCCGATGCTCATTTCCCCCGGAAGACGGCGACCTTTCAGAGATCTGTTTTTCCATGTGTTCCTCAAAAACAAAAAAAGCGCCCCGAAGGACGCTTTATGGCATTAAGCCATAGTTATAGAAAAACCGTGCTATTCCGGCAATGGGAAATCCGTTACTTGGCCCACGGCACGGCGCAGGGCATAACAGAGGTCATGACGATACCTCCGACGGAGACCCTGCTGGACCTGCGCGGTCTTGCCTGCCCCATGCCCGTTCTCAAGGCGAACCGCGCCCTGCGTGGCATGGCGCCCGGAACACGCCTCCGTATTCTGGCAACGGATCGGGCTTCAGTGGCGGATTTCCAGTCTTATTGCCGCGAAACAGGCCATGCGATGGTGGCCTTCACAGAGAGCGCTGGCGTTCTTTCATTTGTCATCCGCAGGCGTGCAGAAACGCAACCCTCCTGAGGAAACTCCCCCGTTCCCATGCACAGGGCTGGCAAAACCTGTCATCTGGCTGTAATCCCTCGCTACCTTGTTTCCCAAAGCGTGTCTTGAGGCTTTCCATGCCCGAACCCATTGATGCCATGTCTTTCGAAGATGCCCTCTCCGAGCTGGAGCGGATCGTCCGTGGCCTTGAAGGCGGACAGATGAAGCTTGAAGACGCCATTTCTGCCTATGAACGCGGTGCAGCCCTACGCAAGCACTGCGATGCAAAGCTGGGAGAGGCCGAGATGCGTGTGCGCGCCATTGTCCAGAACGATGACGGCAGCACAGGCACGGAGCCTCTTGCCGATACCGGAGAGACCGGCCGATGAGTGCCACCACGTCCACCTCCCTCAAGGAGGCTCTCGCCCACGCCTGCACGGACATCGAAGCGACGATCGACGCCCTGCTCCCGATGGTGCCGGGTGACGAATCCATTCTTCTTGAAGCCATGCGCTACGCTGCCCTCGGTGGCGGAAAGCGTCTTCGTGGCTTTCTGGCCGTAGAAGTTGCGTCTCTATTTGGTGCAGACCGCAGCGCTGCGCTGCGCGTTGCGGCGTCAGTCGAACTGCTTCACGCATATTCTCTTGTGCATGATGATCTCCCGTCCATGGATGACGATGATCTCCGTCGTGGGCGTCCCTCCACGCACCGTCAGTTTGACGAAGCTATTGCCATTCTTGCCGGCGATGCTCTTCAGACACGGGCTTTCGAGATTCTTCTTGAGGATGAAACGTCTTCCGACGCCACCATCCGCTCCAACCTCGCACTGGCCCTGGCTCGTGCCTCAGGCGCAGCGGGAATGGTTGGTGGCCAAGTCATCGATATCCGGGGGGAAGGCCGTGCCCTCCCTCTGGACGAAGTCCGTCGCCTGCATGCCCTGAAAACGGGTGCCCTGATCCGCTATGCAGCCGAATCAGGAGCGATTCTGGCGGGTGTGACCGATGATCGACGGGACGCCATTGTCTCGTACGGCCAGAATCTTGGAACAGCCTTTCAGGTTGCGGACGACGTTCTGGACACGACCGCAAGCGCCGAGGAACTCGGCAAAACTGCTGGCAAGGATGAAGCCAGCGGCAAATCAACCTATGTCTCCCTGCTTGGCATTGACGGAGCCCGCGCCGAGGCCCGCCGCCTGAGCGATCAGGCCCGGGAGGCCCTTTCATCTTTCGGCGCACAGGCCGCAGCCCTCAGGGCCCTTGCAGACTACGTCGTCGAGCGCAGGAACTGATTTCATGAGCAACCCGTCTTCTACGATTCCTACATACGGCCGCTATCCGGTTCTGGACCGCGTGACCCTGCCGTCAGATATGCGGAATCTTTCCGTCGATCAGCTCAAGCAGCTTGCCGACGAACTGCGCTCCGAAACGGTTGACGCCGTTTCCACAACCGGCGGCCACCTTGGCGCCTCTCTTGGCGTCGTCGAACTGACCGTTGCGCTACACGCCGTATTCAACACTCCAGATGACCGTATCATCTGGGATGTTGGCCATCAGGCTTACCCGCATAAGATCCTGACAGGACGTCGCGATCGTATTCGCACCCTGCGTCAGCCGGAAGGCCTGTCCGGCTTCACCCGCCGCGCAGAAAGCGAATACGACCCGTTCGGTGCCGCTCATTCGTCCACGTCCATTTCTGCTGGTCTTGGCATGGCTGTGGCCCATCACCTGCGCGCGGAAGAAGATCCGAGCTACCATGAGCGCAACGTGATTGCAGTCATTGGTGACGGCTCCATCTCCGCTGGCATGGCCTACGAAGCCATGAACAACGCCGCTGTTGCAGGTCCGGGCGCGAACCGCCTGATCGTGGTGCTGAACGACAATGAAATGTCGATCGCACCACCGGTGGGTTCGATGTCGAACTACCTGTCCCGCCTGATGTCTTCGCGCCAGTTCTTCGGTCTGCGTGACTTGGCTGGCAAGGTTGCCAAGCGCCTGCCCGGCAAGATCGAGCGGACGGCCAAGCGCGCTGAAGAATATGCCCGTGGCATGATCACAGGCGGTACGCTGTTTGAAGAGCTCGGTTTCTACTATGTCGGCCCGGTTGACGGCCACGACATGAACCAGCTCGTCCCCATCCTGCGCAATCTGCGTGATGCGGACGATCAAGGCCCGATCCTGCTCCACATCATCACGGAAAAAGGCCGCGGCTATAAGCCCGCCGAGGCTGCTGGCGACAAATATCACGCTGTCAGCAAATTCAATGTCGTGACAGGCGAGCAGAAGAAGGCTCCGGCCGGACCGCCAAGCTACACGTCGATTTTCAGCCGCGAACTCCTGCGTCGCGCGAAAACAGACGACAAACTCGTTACCATTACGGCAGCCATGCCTTCCGGCACCGGTCTTACAGCTTTCGCCAAGGCCTATCCGGACCGCTTCTTTGACGTGGGTATTGCCGAACAGCACGCCGTCACCTTTGCGGCAGGCATTGCCTCCGAAGGTCTGCGTCCGTTCTGCGCAATCTACTCCACATTCCTTCAGCGCGCCTATGATCAGGTCGTGCATGACGTGGCGCTTCAGAACCTCCCTGTCCGCTTCGCCATTGACCGCGCAGGTCTGGTCGGCGCTGACGGCGCAACACATGCCGGGTCTTTCGACCTGAACTACCTGTGCTGTCTGCCAAACATGGTCGTGATGGCACCGTCGGACGAAATCGAGCTGCTACATGCTACGGCAACGGCTTGCGAATACGACGCTGGCCCGATTGCTTTCCGTTACCCCCGTGGCAGCGGCATCGGCCTCGACCTTCCGGAAAAGGGCGAAGTGCAGGAAATCGGCAAGGGCCGCATCGTTCGCGAAGCACGTCAGGCACCCGGCGCCCGCGCAGGTGTCGCCATCCTGTCGCTCGGTACACGTCTGCACGAATCTCTGCGCGCAGCGGACCAGCTGGCCGCTCAGGGCGTTCCGGTCACGGTAGCAGATGCCCGCTTCGCCAAGCCGATCGATACGAAGCTCGTTGATGATCTGGTCAGCCAGCATGAAGTTCTCATCACCCTTGAAGAAGGTGCGATTGGCGGCTTCAGCAGTCTGGTTGTGCAGCACCTTGCAGAAACCGGGCTGCTGGATACGGTAAAATTCCGTCCGCTAGCTCTCCCGGACAGGTACATCGATCATAATGCCCCTGACGTTCAGTATGACGAAGCTGGCCTGACAGCTCCGCATATCGTTCGCACGGCAGCAGCTGCACTGGGCGTCGAAGTCGTCCAGCAGTCTGCCTGAGTCATGGCCAAACGCCGCGCAGACCAACTCCTCGTTGATCGGGGACTGGTTGACAGCCGAACTCGTGCCCAGTCCCTCATTATGGCAGGTCTTGCCTATACGGGGGATCGGCGCATCGCCAAGGCTGGAGACCAGCTTCCAGAGGATGCCCCCCTGTCCCTCAAAGGGCAGGATCATCCCTGGGTATCTCGCGGCGGCCTAAAACTCATTCACGGCATCGAGCATTTCGGGCTGGACCCCAAAGGCCGTATTGCCATTGATGTCGGTGCCTCAACGGGCGGATTTACGGATGTCCTTCTCACGCATGGCGCGACGAAAGTTTATGCCGTTGATGTCGGGCACGGTCAGCTTGCTTGGAAAATCCGCTCTGATGAGCGCGTCGTCGTCATGGAAAAGACGAACGCACGCGCGCTCACAGCGGAACAGATTCCTGAACGCGCAGGCATCGTCGTTTGCGACGCCAGCTTTATCAGCCTTAAGACCGTGCTGGCCGCCGCGCTTAAGCTAACAACCCCGGATGCCTGGGCAATCGCTCTGATCAAGCCGCAATTTGAAGCCGGGCGAAACGAAGTCGGCGCAAAGGGCGTGGTACGGGACCCCGCCGTTCACGAACGCGTCTGCGCCGAAATCCATGAGTGGCTTTCGGCCACTCCAGGGTGGGAAGTTCTGGGCGTTGAAGCCAGTCCCATTACCGGCCCCGAAGGCAATCGGGAATTTCTAATTGCCGCTCGTCGTAATGGCCCGCTGGAAGATCCAGCCGCAGCTTGAACAACTCAAGGCGACGTTTAAAAACATCCGCCTCGCCTCGAGCATGGGCCAAAACCAATGCTCCCTGAATGCCACTGACGATTTCCTCAGCCAGATCAACAGCGTCGCTTTTCGAGCGCCCCTGCCGCTGGAGCGCCTGAGACAGACTTTCTTGCCAGCGCAGAAAATAGTTTCTAATCTGCACAGCAAACGCTGTGTCTACGCTCAGGGCTAGCAACCCCATCAGACAAATTCTCTGACCTGACCTGAAGTACTGCTCGGTACCTTCGAACATTGCTGTCAGGCCGACCTTGGGGTCTTCTTCCGTTTCCAGAGGGCTAAAAATTTCAGCATCGAACCACCGCTGGATATGCTCCAGGACTTCAGCAGCCATCTGCTTCTTCCCTTCCGGAAAGAAATTGTAGAGGCTGCCTTTTCCCAGCCCGGTCGCAGCTGTGAAGCGACTGAGAGACGCCCCTTCGTACCCATACTGACGAAATACCTCAGCGATATTTTGTAAGATGGCAGTACGGCTACGACCGCCTGATCCCGTCATAGCCCCAAATCACTCAATCCAGGATGTCCCTCAGGTCGAACCTTGCCTTCCCAGTGGAACAGGCGTTGAGCGTCCTTGATTGGCACATCATTAATGCTGGCATGCCGCTCTGCCATGAGGCCTGCCTCGTCAAAACCCCAGTTTTCATTCCCGTGCGATCGCCACCACTGGCCCTGCCCATCTCGCCACTCATAAACAAAGCGGACGGCGATCCGGTTCTCGTGAAATGCCCAAAGCTCCTTAATCAGCCGATACTCACGCTCCTTCTCCCATTTTTTCGTCAGGAATTCCTTAATTTCAGACCGCCCGTGAACAAACTGATCCCGGTTTCGCCAACGACTGTCGGCCGTATAGGCCAGCGCAACCGTCTCCGGATCTTGACGGTTCCAGGCATCTTCAGCCGCTCGAACTTTCTGAATAGCGGTGCCCCGCGTGAATGGCGGCACAGGTGGACGCGTCTGCATGTCGTACCTTTCAGAACCAAAGAAGAAACCATATTTTGTACCGAATGGTACAAAGAGTCTAATCTTTCTTGCGCCACCTCACTTTCCCTTGGAAATCTGCGCCCTCCCCGTGCTATGGCTCCGCCGCCATGACCGCTTTGAAACATCCCGACACCCTCCCCCGTATCAATTCCATCTCTTCAGATGATCTGAATGAGGCGGAGCGCGAACGCATTCGCGCAAAGTCCGCCCTGTTCGCCCCACCCGAGGCACGACTGGAAGACGGACGGCGTGATCTGGTCGGAATGTCACGCGAAGAGCTGGCAACCCTGATGACGGAAATCGGCGAAAAGCCTTTCCGCGCAAAACAGATCTGGCACTGGATCTACCATCAGGGTGCCACCGATTTCTCGAAGATGAGCACAATCGCCAAACCCCTTCAGGCGAAGCTTGCAGACCACTTCATCGTCGGCCGCCCGACGACAACGACGGAACAGACGTCGGTGGATGCAACGCGGAAATTTCTTTTCCGCTTCCGCGACGGTCAGGAAGCTGAAACAGTTTATATTCCTGATCGTAAGGAAGACCGTGGCGCTGTCTGCATCTCCTCACAGGTAGGATGTACGCTCTCCTGCACGTTCTGCCACACAGGGACGCAGAAGCTCGTTCGCAACCTCGGCCCGGCAGAAATTGTCGGCCAGTTCATGGCGGCACGAGACAGCTACAAGGAGTGGCCAAGCCCAAGCGCGGACATGCCGCGCTTTCTCTCCACCATCGTTCTGATGGGAATGGGTGAACCACTCTACAACTACGATAACGTCGCCAAAGCCATGCGCATCGTCATGGATGGAGAAGGGATTGCCCTCTCCAGGCGCCGCATCACGCTGTCCACGTCAGGCGTCGTGCCGATGATGGATCGCTGCGGTGAAGAACTGGGGGTAGGCCTCGCCATTTCCCTGCATGCGGTCACAAACGAACTGCGCGATCAGATCGTTCCTCTGAACCGCAAGTACCCGATCGAGGAACTGATGGCCGCCTGCAAGCGTTATCCTGCAGCGTCCAATTCCCGCCGCATCACCTTCGAATACATCATGCTACGCGGCGTGAATGACAGCGAAGCCGACGCACGGGAGCTAGTCCGCCTAATCAAAGACCTGCCGGCGAAAGTGAACCTTATTCCTTTCAATCCGTGGCCGGGATCAGAGTTCCGCCCCTCCACAAAAGAGCAGCTCGCAAAGTTCGCAAAGATCGTGATGGATGCAGGATTTGCCGCCCCGATCCGTACACCACGGGGCCAGGACATTCTTGCAGCCTGCGGACAGCTCAAAACCGAAAGCGAGCGTCAGCGCAAAACCGTCTGACGCCCGGTTTCCCTCACGGACGCGGGATGCTAGAAACGCCTTCCGAACGAACACCATTAAGGACCACGCAGTTATGAGCGCCCATCAGGACGTCAAGAAAGTCGTTCTCGCCTATTCCGGCGGGCTGGACACTTCGGTCATCCTTCGATGGCTCCAGAAGACCTATAACTGCGAGGTCGTGACCTTTACGGCTGACCTTGGTCAGGGCGAAGAACTGGAGCCGGCCCGCAAGAAGGCCGAGATGTTCGGCGTGAAGGAAATCTTCGTCGAGGATCTGCGCGAGACTTTCGTGAAGGACTACGTCTTCCCGATGTTCCGCGCGAACACGGTTTATGAAGGCCAGTACCTCCTCGGTACGTCCATCGCCCGTCCGCTGATCGCCAAGCGTCAGATCGAGATCGCCGAAGCTGTTGGCGCTGATGCCGTGGCTCATGGCGCAACCGGCAAGGGCAACGATCAGGTCCGTTTCGAACTTGGCTACTATGCTCTGAAGCCGGACGTGAAAGTCATTTCCCCATGGCGCGAATGGGAACTGACATCCCGCACGAAGCTGCTGGAATTCGCTGAAGAAAACCAGATCCCCGTTACGAAAGACAAACGCGGCGAAGCCCCCTTCTCCGTTGACGCCAACCTTCTGCACTCCTCGTCCGAAGGCAAGCTGCTCGAAGATCCGGCTGTCGCGCCTGACGAAATCGTTTTCCAGCGCACCATCTCCCCGGAAGCCGCGCCGGACAAGGCGACGGAAATCAGCATCGATTTCGTGAATGGTGACCCGGTTGCCATCAATGGCGTCGCCATGAGCCCGGCAACGCTGCTGACGCGCCTGAACGAGCTAGGCCGCGACAACGGCATCGGCCGTCTGGACATCGTGGAAAACCGCTTTGTGGGCATGAAGTCCCGCGGAATCTACGAAACGCCAGGTGGCACGATCCTGCTGGCCGCTCATCGTTCCATCGAGAGCATCACCCTGGACCGTGAAGCTGCCCACCTCAAGGACAGCATCATGCCCCGCTATGCGGAGCTGATCTATAACGGTTTCTGGTTCTCACCAGAGCGCCGGATGCTTCAGGCTCTGATTGATGCCAGCCAGCATTCCGTCAACGGCCGTGTCCGCATGAAACTCTATAAGGGCAATGTCGTTTGCGTCGGACGCGAAAGCCCGAACAGCCTGTATGATACCCGCGTCGTGACATTTGAAGATGACGAGGGCGCGTATAACCAGCAGGACGCACAGGGCTTTATTAAGCTCAATGCCCTGCGCCTGCGTCTGGGTGGTCAGATTGGCCGCCGCGGCGGCGCACTCTAAGTACAAACCAGTAGCGGGGGACCATGACCAGCCTGTTTCGCCTTACATCAGCCTTGACCCTTTGCGGCGCACTCCTTGCAGGATGCGCCGGACACAAGGAAGACGCGCCAGAACTGACGCCCGAACAGTTCATGGCGAAGGTCCAGGCGGAACCGGGTGTCAAAACCCTCCCGGATGGCCTGAGCTATAAGGTTCTGAAGTCCGGCCCCAAAGATGGTGAAAGTCCACATCGTGGCTCCACCATCATGGTGATCTATGAAGGACGCCTGCCAGACGGCGGAATTTTTGACAGCTCTGACCAGCATGGCAGCGGTGCCTACATGGAAATGCCGCTGGATGGCCTGGTTGATGGCTGGCTCGAAGCTCTGCCAATGATGCACGTTGGCGATGAATGGATGCTCTACCTTCCAGCCAAGCTAGGCTACGGAAAGCGCTCCATGGGCATCATTCCGCCCAACAGCCCACTCATCTTCAAGCTCCAGCTTCTGGGCGTCAATAACGGACAGCAGTAAGTCCTGCTGCTTCATTTAAGCCCTGTCAGAGAGGCCTCAAGGCCCCTCTGGCAGGCACCAATGCTCATTGCACCGCGCCTCATAAAGCTCCTGATCTCCCGTTTCGAGAAGATGCCCAGTCTCATGTGTCTTAGCAGTCCACTGGGCCGGCTGATTGCAAACATGGCACCGAGCTTCCAGATGAATGATTTCATCGGCGAACTGCATGAGCCTCGATACAATTTCAAACGGCTCCTGGCGATAATCGCTATCCAGGCCGCCGACAGTGACAGTTGCTCCGCGCAATCGGGCCGACTGCAACTCTGAAACGATATCTCCCTCGTAATGAGGTGAGACCATGAATTGCACTTCATCCAGAACAATGTGTGAATAGTCCTCAGAGTGAGACGGCCAGCGCCGCACGGAACGCGCTGCGAAATGTGAGCCATCCCGACTAACCAGTTCTGCACCGTCACGCGTATCGAATCCCGGCTTCAGTGCCAGAACGCGTTCATGCGCAGACGCAGCCTTGATCAGATGCGAGGATTTTCCTGCAAACATTGGCCCCACATACAGTACCAGACGTCCCTTGCCGCTCATGCTTTCTCCTTCTGATGCGCCCATGAGCCCTATCGAGACGGTTTTGCCAAGAGCTACCCTTGCTGAACGCACCATGAAAATGCGACAAACCTTCTGTGATCAGATTAGACCCAGCAATCCGGCTTCCCCTGTTTATTGCCATTTTCATGGCAATTGTCTTTGTGGTTGGCCATGCGTGGGAAAATCGTAAGCAGGCCCCTCGAGAATATTCCAACGAGTGCAGTATCTGCCATCATGGTGGCCACGGGCAGGTGCGAGCCGTTGCTCCAATATTTGGGCGGGTTGGGCATATTGCCCTGACTCCGGAAGGCCATCGCTACATTATCCACGTGCTGCTGAATGGTCTTGACGGACCGATCACAGCGGGTGGCGCTCCTTACAACAGTTCCATGCCATCATTCCATCGCCTTTCGGATGATGAAATTGCACGGATCCTGACATTTGTTGGAGGAAAAGAAATGGCCGCAGGGGGCCCAACATTCACGGCTGCTGAGATCGCTGAAGAGCGCAAACATCCGCTGTCACCTCAGGAAGTGCTGCTTGAACGCCAGAAACTGGAACAGCAGTCCCCTCTCCCATGAAACGGATCGCTTTTCTTGGTTGTCTCGCACTTGCCTGCTGCGGGAAGAAACCGGCTGGCCAAGCCGTTTATGGGCCCAACTGCGGTATCTGCCACCATGGCGGAAGTGGAATGCCGGGTGAGACACCACCCCTGGTGGGGCGTGTGGATTTCATCGCCCAAACACCTGAAGGTCGCCACTATCTCGCAAATGTTCTTCTGAACGGCCTTCGCGGCGGTTTCACCACGCAGGGCTATCGCTATAACTATTCCATGCCCGCATATCGTGATCGCCTCACGGACCAGCAGATTGCTGATACTCTGAACTGGCTGATTGCACGCGGCAATATCAAGCCTTCCCCCACCATTACGCCAGCCGAGGTCGCCAGTGCACGTGCACAGCAGGGTGATCCGGCAGCGAGTTACCAAGAACGACAGCTCCTGGAGCAGAAGCAGCCGCTTCCCTGAGAGCATGACCTTTCCCCAAAGCTGAAGACAGATCCATCATGCAGCGTGTATTTTCCGGCATTCAGCCAACTGGCATTCCTCATCTGGGTAACTACCTGGGTGCACTCCGCAACTGGGCGGCCATGCAGGCAGACCATGATTGTGTCTTCTGCCTCGTGGACATGCACTCGATCACGATGCCCTGGAATCCGGAAGACCTGCGTCGTCAGACGCTTGGCTCGGCAGCCTGCCTTCTGGCAACCGGCATTGAACCGACACGCCTCTACAACCAGTCTGCCGTCAGCGCCCATGCGCGACTGGGATGGATCTTCAATTGTGTTTCCCGCCTCGGCTGGTTGAACCGGATGACACAGTTCAAAGACAAGGCTGGCAAGAACCGCGAGAACCACTCAGCGGGCCTCTATGTCTATCCGAACCTCATGGCTGCGGACATTCTGGCGTTCCACGCGACCCGCGTCCCCGTCGGTGACGATCAGAAGCAGCATATTGAGCTGGCCAATGACATCGCCCAGAAGTTCAACCATGATATGGGTACGGAGTTCTTTCCGCAGATCGAGGCCTTTATTCCTCCAGCGGCAGCCCGCGTGATGAGCCTACGCGACGGTACGAAGAAAATGTCCAAGTCGGACCCCTCCGAACAGAGCCGCATTGTCCTGACAGATACCCCGGACGAAATCGCTCTGAAGATTCGCCGCGCCAAGACAGATTCCGACGCGCTGCCAAGCGACGTTGAGGGACTGGAAGACCGGGCGGAAGCCCGCAATCTGGTGGCTATTTACGCGGCCATGTCAGACGAAACGATGTCTGACGTTCTGGCGCGTTTCGGTGGACAGGGCTTTGGCCCGTTCAAAAACGCTCTGGCCGATCTGCTCGTGGAAAAACTTGGGCCAGTTGCCACCGAAACAGCCCGCCTGATGCAGAACGAAGACCACATCATCTCCGTCCTGCGCGCAGGTGCCGACCGGGCCCGTGAAATTTCCGAGCCAATCGTGCAGGAAGCAGAGCGACTGGTCGGCTTTATTCGCTGATTTTTTTCTTCTTGGACGAGCGGGACACCGGCTCGTCCAGAAGATCCATGATTTCCGCAGCGGCTGCATCCGCAGGCGTACCAACGGCGGGAGAGAGCTTTTCCAGCACCTCTTCAAATGCCATCTGCTGCTTCTTTGCCGCTGCCGGATCATCAAGCAGCTTTGAGACCATATCCGCCAGCTTTTCAGGCGTGCAGTTCTCCTGCAACATTTCCGGAACGACTTCACGTCCGGCCAGAAGATTGACCATTGCCACGTATGGCACCTTGATCATCCGACGCGCCATCATCGCAGTTAGCGGATTCACCCGATACGTCACCACCATCGGCACATTGCCCATAGCAAGCTCAAGCGTGGACGTCCCCGACTTTGTCAGAGCGCACTGAGCCGCTGCAAATGCATCGTGCTTATCGTGAATATCAGTCACGATATGCGGCTGTACGGGCCATTTACGAATAAGGTTGCGCACGGTCGGCGCAATGACCGGAGCAACCGGTATCACCGGGCAGATATCCGGATGCGTCTTACGCAGAATATCCAGCATCTTCCGAAAAACTGGCAACAGCTTTGGAACTTCAGACCGCCGACTTCCCGGCATCAAAATCAGGACGGGTGCCGTTTCAGGAATATTATGCCGCGTCCGAAAGCGGGCAGCGTTTCCCTGTCTCACACCCGACTGCAACACCGGATGCCCGACGAACCGCGCTTCCAGTCCTCTTTGCGCAAACCATTCAGGCTCAAACGGTAAAAGGCAGAGCAACCGATCCCAGAGCCCGGGGAATTCCTTGACGCGATTTTCGCGCCAGGCCCAGACCTGCGGCGCAACGTAATGAACGCGCTTGAAACCGGAATTTTCAATTTTCTGAAGAAGTCGAAGTGCAAAACCCGGGCTGTCTATTGTGACAACCAGATCAGGCTTACGAAGCTCAATATCCTGAACAGCTTCCAGAAGCCGCTGCCGCAAATGCCTGACCCGTGGCAAGACTTCCACAAGCCCCATGACAGCCAGATCACTCATCGGGAACAGGCTGTGAAGCCCAAGGGCTTCCATGCGGCCACCCCCGACTCCGGCAAACACCAACGTAGGGTCCTGCGCATGAAGCGCCAGCATGAGACGTGCACCAATCACGTCTCCACTGGCTTCCCCCGCCAGAATCCAAATCACGCGCCCATGCTGAGGCGTGGGAGCCCCCGGCTGGAAGGCCCTATTGCCCGGCTGATGCGCCAGTTCGGATTCTGGAAGAGAGTTCATCGGCGCAACGTAGCTCCTGTTGCCTTGAGAACCGCAGCTTCCACCGATTTGGAAAGCGCTTCAAGGCCGACATCCGTCAGACTTTCGGTCTGCGGCTGTAGGACAACCTCAACACCGAGAGAACGATGTCCTTCCGGCAGGCTACCACCTTCAAAGACGTCAAAGAGGCGAACATCCTGAATCAGGTTCCGGTCGGCCATACGAACGGCCTTGAGAACAGCCTGCGCCTCAACATCCGGCCCAGCAAGGAACGCGAAGTCACGACGCACTGGCTGTAGCGCTGAGAGCGCAGGAGGGGTCTTCTTTTTAGCCTTAGGCTGAGGGATACGATCCAGATACAGCTCGAAAGCTACAACAGTCCCTGTCAAACCAAGCGCGCGTGCTGTGCGAGGATGCAGTTCACCAAAGCTACCCAGAACCAGTTTAGGACCCTGCCGTACCTGACCTGACCGACCCGGATGATAAAAGCCCGGAGCATCTGCCGTGACAGACAAAGAGGCTTCTGGAACACCAAGCGCCGTCAGCGCAGCCGTCAGATCCGCCTTAGCATCCCAAAGCGTTGCTTCCTGCGCCGCCTGACCGGGTTCACGAGCCGTCAATCCGCCTCGCAAGCCGGCAACACGCAGGTGCTGACCTTCGAAATCAAAACATGGACCGATTTCAAACAATGCGCCTTCGCCAGAAAGCCCCAGACCACGCGCCAGGTTACGGCCGAGTGCACGCGCCAGATTGACGAGCGGCGTCGGGCGCAGCTGATCAAGATCCATAGCGATAGGGTTCAGCAAACGCTGCGTTTCGGGCACATCACCAAACAGAACCGCGTCTTCATGAGCGACGAAGGAGAAACCAACCGTCTCCATCATCCCACGTGCTGCACAGATACGACGCATCAGCGCTGCACGCGCCTGAAGAGGCGTGACTGCAGGAGCCGCGACCATGGCCAACTGAGGGAGTGGCACAGCCGGCACAGCATCCAGCCCATAAAGACGCAGCACTTCCTCTATGAGGTCACATTCCGCTTCCATGCGCGGAACATTCGCTGCTGCCTTTGCGGCAACGTTCTCATCAAGTGTCACGGACTGAGCCAGAACCTGACCGGACGCAACGTCATTCCTCCAGGAAGGAACGGCGAAAGTTGCCTCCTCGTCTTTCCGCTCAACGACCTCGAAGCCGAGATGCTCCAAAGACCGCACCGCCTCATCCGCAGGAATAGTGACGCCACCCAACGTTGCCAGACGCTCAAAACGCAGCGTAGCCGTGCGTTTCCAATTGGGGAGTTCGCCAGCCTCCGTGATTTCGCTCGGCTCACCACCACACAAGTCACGGATCATTGCTGTGGCCGCTTCGAGGCCGCTACGAACCAGCGCAGGATCAATGCCGCGCTCGAAACGCTGACGGGCATCCGTATGAATGGCGAGACGGCGGCCAGTCAGAGCAATCCGAACAGCATCGAACAACGCGGATTCAACAAACACGTCTGTCGTGTTCTCATCCACACCGCTCTGCTGACCACCCATGATGCCCGCAAGCGACTGCACACCAGCATCATCGACGATCACCATATCGTCCGTCCCCAGGACGTACTCATTGCCATCCAGCGCCGTGAAAGTCTCACGTGCCGCGTGGGTCACGGTCAGGGTGCTGCCAGAAAGTTTCGCAACATCAAAGACATGCAGAGGCCGACCGAGATCATATGTGAGGTAGTTCGTGACATCCACCAGAGCCGAAATCGGCTTCACGCCAACCGCCTGAAGACGGCGCTGCAGCCAACTCGGGCTTGGACCATTCTTCACGCCACGAATGACACGGCCTACCACGTACGGGCAGTCAGGATTTTCGGACTTCCACGAGATCGGTGATTCGAAATCACCCTCAAGAGCTTCCGTCAGCCATGGCTTGAGATGACCAATGCCAGCTGCAGCCAGATCACGCGCAATACCGCGAATGCTCAGCGCATCGCCACGGTTCGGTGTAATCGCGATTTCAATGACCGGGTCATCAAGCTCGGCGTAAGTCGCATAAGCCTCACCGATCGGAGCCGTTTCTGGCAGTTCGGCAATACCGTTGCTCTCTTCACCAAGGCCCAGCTCACGCAGGGAACACAGCATACCGCCGCTTTCCTCGCCGCGGATTTTGCCCTTCTTGATGGTGATATCCAGCCCCGGAACATACGTCCCCGGAGGCGCAAAAATCACATGTAGGCCCGCACGCGCATTCGGCGCGCCACACACGACCTGCAGATCTTCATAACCCGCACCAGCAGCGACACGGCAAAGTTGAAGACGGTCCGCATCCGGATGACGATGCGCTTCCAGAATTTTGGCCGTTCTGAAACCTGCCAACTTCTCGGCTGGGTTTTCAACGCTCTCAACTTCAAGACCGATGCCGTTCAGACGGGCACAGATCTCTTCGCAAGACGCTGTAAAATCAAGATGTTCACGCAGCCAGGAGAGAGAGAACTTCATGTCACACGCCCTCCGTTAGCGTGGCGGGAGAGAAAGCGGAAAATCCGTAGTGACGCAGCCAGCGCAGGTCACTCTCATAGAACGACCGCAGATCCGGAATACCGTTCTTAAGCATGGCCAGACGCTCGACGCCCATGCCAAACGCAAAGCCCTGCCATTCGGCCGGATCGAGGCCGCAATTGGCCAGCACGCGCGGGTGCACCATGCCGGACCCCAGAACTTCCAGCCAGTCCGACCCACCGCCAATCTCGCCCGTGGCTTTTGACCAGCCAATATCCACTTCCATGGAAGGCTCGGTAAATGGGAAATAAGACGCACGGAAACGCACAGGCAGATTAGGCTTGTCGAAGTAGACGCGCAGGAATTCGATCAGGCAGCCCTTGAGGTGCCCAAGAGTAATATTGCGGTCAATGACCAGCCCTTCGCACTGATGGAACATCGGGGAATGGGTTGCGTCATGATCGGCACGATACGTGCGGCCGGGAGCAATGATGCGGATGGGTGGCTTCTGACCAATCATGGTCCGGATCTGAACGCCAGACGTCTGGGTCCGCAGAACACGCGGTTCATTGCTGCCTGATTTGGGCGGAAGATAAAAAGTATCGTGCTCAGTCCGGGCCGGATGATGGTCCGGCGTATTGAGTGCCGAGAAATTATGCCACTGGCTTTCAACATCAGGCCCTTCCGCGACGGAAAAACCCATGGCGCCAAAGATGGCTGTCATTTCCTCAATGGTGCGGCTGATCGGATGAATGGCACCTGTCACCACGGACGGCACAGGCATCGTGATGTCCACCCGTTCGGCTTTCAGGCGTGCCTGAAGCGCTTCCTCTTCAATCTCCCGACCGCGATCTTCGATCACCTTGGTCAATTCGTCCCGCAGGCGGTTTAAAGCCTGTCCGCGCAGTTTGCGCTCTTCGGGGTCGAGTTTGCCAAGCTGTTTGAGCAGCCCGGTGAGAGCGCCAGACTTGCCCAGCGTTCCAACGCGAACGGCATCCCATTGCGCGCGGTCCTGAGCAGCGCCCAGCGCAGCAAGAGTTTCATTCTTCAGCGTGTCGAGATCGTCAGCCATACCGCCCATCGCTTACAGTACAAATACAAAACGGGCCGCCCTGATAACAGGACGGCCCGCCAGTCACCAGCCCCCACACGTGGGGATCAGGTCTGAATAGCTCAGGCTGCGAGAGCGGCCTGTGCCTTCTTGACGATTTCTGCGAAAGCAGCTGCGTCGTCGAAAGCAATGGCAGCAAGAACCTTACGGTCGATCTCGATGCCAGCCTTGTCCAGGCCATTGATGAACTTGCTGTACGTCAGACCGTGCTCACGGACAGCAGCGTTGATACGCTGGATCCACAGAGCGCGGAAATCACGCTTCTTGTTGCGACGGTCGCGATACGCATAGCGCAGCGCCTTCTCAACGCGCTCGAGAGCAATACGGTAGTTCGTAGACGAACGGCCGCGGTAACCCTTAGCGAGATCGAGAACTTTCTTGTGACGGGCGTGCGTCGTTACGCCCCGCTTAACACGTGCCATGTACCTTAATCTCCCTTAGAGCCCGTAGGGCGCCCACTGCTTGATGGTCTTTGCGTCCATATCCGTCATGGTCTGAGGACCACGGTTGGTGCGCTTCATCTTCTGCGGGCGGTTGATAAGGCCGTGGCGCTTGTTGCCTGGGCCGCACATTACCTTGCCGGTCGCGGTGATCTTGAACCGCTTCTTGACCGACGACTTCGTCTTCATCTTGGGCATTTCGGTCTCCCTCGCCGTAAACGATTGGTCCCACCGGAGCGGGACTCTGCACGGCCGGGCATGCCACTTATGGCCCGGACGCGTACACGGAGCGGCTGCCTTATCCCATCGAACTGATTCCGCCAAGGACTTTATTTTCTTTAGCGTGCAAGCAAAAGACGCCTCTTTGTTCAAGTCACGTCACTGTGATCTCGCTCACAGTGACGTGAGCAACATGAACCATCTGACATCTTGATTCTTAAAGCGCTTCTATGTGTTTGTCCGAAGGTCAAGTGCTGCACCAAATAACAGCTCTAGGAACATCATGAGCACATCATCCCGGCCAGGGCTCTGGGCCCTGATCACGGCCGCGGTCTTCGCGCTTTGTGGCGCGATCCTTACCGTGGGCGGCGCATGGGCCGTTTCCCTCGGCGGCCCCCTGTATTATCTCCTTCTCGGCATCGCACTTCTTGCGACTGCCTTCCTCGCATGGCGCCGTAACCCGGCCGCACTGTGGCTCTTTGCTGCTGTAGTGTTCGCGACGGTCGTATGGGAACTCTCCGTGGTCGGTCTCGACCTCTGGGCACTGGTTCCCCGCTCCGACATCGTGATCATTCTTGGCATCTGGCTGCTGATCCCGTTCGTGTCCCGCCAGATCGGCGGCACACGCGCATCTGTCCTTCCCCTGGCAGGCTCCGTCGGTCTCGCCGTACTGGTTCTTGCTGCCGGTCTTTTCACAGACCCGCACGACATCAGCGGCAACCTGCCAACAGAGCTGACCAACGCAGCACCAGTCGACGCAGACAACGTTCCAGACAGCGAGTGGCACGCTTATGGCCGCACGCAGGCTGGCGATCGCTGGTCTCCGCTGAAGCAGATCAACTCGTCCAACGTTCAGAACCTCAAGGTGGCATGGCACATCCACACCAAGGATCTGATGGGACCGAACGATCCAGGCGAAGCAACCAACGAAGTCACGCCGATTGAATTCGACAACACGCTGTATCTGTGCTCGCTGCACCAGAAGCTTTGGGCCGTTGATGCCGCAACGGGTCACGTCAAATGGACGTTCGATCCGCATCTGCAGATCAACCCAGGCTTCCAGCATCTGACGTGCCGTGGCGTGAGCTTCCACCAGACACCGGCGGATGCCACGGACAGCGATGGCAATCCGGCTCCAACCGATTGCGCCAAGCGTATCGTACTGCCCGTCAATGACGGTCGCCTTGTCGAAGTCGATGCTGAAACCGGGCAAAAGTGCTCTGGCTTCGGAAACGACGGTGAACTGGATCTGCGCCTGCCGAACCAGCCTTACACCACGCCAGGCATGTATGAACCGACGTCTCCGCCGGTCATCACCGATAAGCTGATCATTGCCAACAGCGCCATCACCGATAACGGCTCCATCAAGCAGGCATCGGGCGCAACGCAGGCATTTGACGTTTATACCGGCAAGCGCGTGTGGGTGTTTGACGCATCCAACCCTGACCCGAACCAGATGCCAGACCCGGATCATCCGGTCTTCCATCCGAACTCTCCAAACTCCTGGATCGTGTCGTCCTACGACAAGAACCTGAACCTCGTTTACATCCCAATGGGCGTTGGTACGCCGGATCAGTGGGGCGGTTACCGCACCAAGGAATCCGAGCGCTTTGCTCCGGGTATCGTCGCGCTGAACGCAGAGACGGGTAAGCTGGCTTGGTATTACCAGACTGTTCACCACGACCTGTGGGACATGGACGCCCCGTCCCAGCCGAGCCTCGTAGACATCACGTCGAAAGACGGCACGATTGTTCCGTCCATCTACGTTCCGACGAAGACTGGCGACATTTTCGTTCTTGATCGTCGTACGGGCAAGGAAGTCGTCCCGGCTCCGGAAACACCGGTTCCTGGTGGCGCCGCACCGGGCGATCACACCAGCCCAACGCAGCCGATGTCTCAGCTGAGTCTGCGTCCGAAGGCAGCCCTCTCCGATTCCGATATCTGGGGTGGCACGATCTTCGATCAGATGTTCTGCAGCATCTACTTCCACTCCCTTCGCTATGAAGGTCCGTTCACGCCGCCGTCACTCCAGGGATCTCTGATCTTCCCGGGCGACCTTGGCATGTTCGAATGGGGTGGTCTGGCTGTCGATCCGCAGCGCCAGGTGGCATTTGCCAACCCGATCTCCCTGCCATTCGTCTCCCGTCTGGTTCCCCGTGGTCCGGGTAACCCGCTATGGCCGGAACCGAACGCAAAGGGCTCTGGTGGCGAAACCGGTCTGCAGCCGAACTACGGCATCCCATATGCTGTTGATCTGCATCCGTTCATGGACCCGGTCCTGCTGCCGCTTGGCATCAAGATGCCTTGCCGTACGCCGCCGTGGGGTTATGTGGCCGGTATCGATCTGCGCACCAACAAGGTGGTCTGGCAGCATCGTAACGGTACGCTCCGTGATTCCATGCACGGCAGCTCCCTGCCCATTCCGCTGCCTCCGATCAAGATCGGCGTCCCGAGCCTCGGCGGCCCGCTTTCCACGGCTGGCAATGTTGGCTTCCTGACGGGCACGATGGACTACTACATCCGCGCCTACGACCTGACGACAGGCAAGACCCTGTGGCAGGATCGCCTCCCAGCTGGCGCGCAAGCCACGCCAATGACCTATGCGGTCAATGGAAAGCAGTTCGTTGTCACCTATGCTGGTGGCCACAACTCCTTCCCGACCGTCATGGGCGACGACCTGATTGCTTACAGCCTCGCTGATCAGAAGTGATCATTGAGTAAGCCATTGGTTATCGAGAAAAAGGGGTACCTTCGGGTGCCCCTTTTTTTTGTCTTCAAGTCCCGGCAAAAGCTTTCTAAGCTCTCGTTACGTTATGAAATATATTCCATAAAGTAAGGGCACCATGCATTTTTCTCGATCTGGAATGGCTCTGGCCATCTTTGGCCTCATCGCCGTTGCTCCGTCTCCAGCCCACAGCGATGATACTGCTTCCGTAACGGCAGTTCTGGATCCGAGCCATCACGGGCGTCTCGTCTATCCACCGGCTGAACTTGAACTACGGCATTCGGGATCGGCGCATATTGTCTGCGTCATCACAAAGGACGGTCAGCCTCAAAGCTGCGAAACTTCAGCGAGCGCACCGGATTTCGCACTTGCAGCAGAAGCCTATGCCTATTCATCCAAGTTTCTTCCAGCATACGAAAACAGCAAACCCGTTGAAGGCCGCTGGGAAAAGACCATTCCCTTCCAGGCCCAAGGAACAGCAACCGTCCCCGTCGTGGATCATCAGCACACTCCACGCCCCTACTATCCAGACTTTGCGAACGACAGAAATATTACAGGAAGAGTAGCCGTCACCTGTCAGGTTGATACTGCAGGCATCGCGCATGACTGCATCGCCAGCCCGGGGCCCGAAATTTTACGACGGGCAGCGCTCGCCTATTTCACGCTGGCCAGATACCTTCCAGCTATGAAAGACGGGCAACCCATCTCAGCCCCCTATCATGGCAACATAAACTGGGAGTCAGACGCGAAAGACCGGAATGACGGGTTCCGCTGAAATCTTGTGTCTGCACGCTGGTCCATTCCATAATCAGCATCGAAAGCCCTGTCGGTTCAGGGCAAAAACTGCACAGAGGCTACGCATGACCCTTCGCAAATTTGCTCTTCTTGCCTTCGCTACCGTCGCTTTCGGCGGCCAGTTCGCACATGCCAAGTCTCAGCCCTGCCGGGACGCCAAAGGCAAATTCACCAAGTGTGAAGCACCGAAGAAGCCGAAGGCCTGCCGGGATGCCAAAGGCAAGTTCACAAAGTGTGACGTAACAGCTCCGCAGGTTGCTCAGCCCGCTCACTAAGCTCAAACAAAAAAGCCCCTGTCAGCAGATGCTGGCAGGGGCTTTTTTGAAAGACTGAGATCGTCAGGCAGCGGCACGCTTGAGGATCGCCTGAGCCATTGCCTCAACACCATTCCCACGGTTCGTGGACAGTGCTTTGACCAGTCCCATATCATGCAAAAAGACCGGGCTCGTCTGAAGGATCTCTTCACGGCTTCGCCCTGAGTACACTCTCAGCAAAAGGGCTACCAATCCCTGAACAATGGCCGCATCGGAAGCCCCAGCGAAGAAGAGCTTACCATCACGGTCTTCCGCTTCGAGCCAGACCTGGCTTTGACACCCCGGAACACGGTGGACATCGTCCTGCCATTCCGAAGGGAAAGCCGGAAGTTTGCGGCCCATTTCAATAATATACTGATACCGCTCCATCCAGTCGTCGAACATCGCCAGTTCGGCTTCAATTTCCTCGATGGCAGCGGTCGCCGTCTCTTCCTGAGGGGCAAGAAAGGCATCACTCACAAAAAACGTCTCCGTCACAGGATAAAGCGGCTCAAATCACCCTTGCGGGCAAGCGGCGCCACCCTGTCACGAACATCCTCTGCCGTCACCCTCACGGTCTCGCCTTTCCGGTCAGATGCAGAAAATGAGACGTCCTCCAGCAGCTTTTCCAGAACTGTTGCCAAACGGCGAGCCCCAATGTTTTCAACACGCTCGTTAATATCAGCCGCCAGTTCCGCCAAAGCATCCACGGCATCATCACCGAATTCCAGCGTCACACCTTCCGTACCCAGCAAACTCACATACTGCTTCAGAAGCGAATGCTCAGGCTCCAGCAGAATACGCTTCAGATCGTCCCTACTCAGACCAGCCAACTCCACACGAATAGGCAGACGCCCCTGCAATTCCGGCAGAAGATCTGAAGGCTTGGCAATGTGAAAGGCTCCGGACGCGATAAACAGGATATGGTCCGTCTTCACCGAGCCATACTTCGTGCTGACGGTCGTCCCCTCAATCAGCGGAAGAAGATCACGCTGCACACCTTCACGAGAGACATCTCCGCTCCGAGTCCCATGCTCAGATGTCGCACAAACCTTATCGATTTCATCCAGGAACACGATGCCATGGTTCTGGGTGTGCTCTATGGCTTCGCGCGTCAGGGCTTCATCATCCAGAAGTTTGTCCGCTTCCTCACGGATTAACTGCTCGCGGGCCACCGAAACCTTCAGCTTTTTGCGAGAAGGCATCCGGTTCATGAATCCCTTCATCATATCGTTGAAACTGATGACCTGCCCGGGCTGAAGCCCTGGAATATCGCCGCCCTCCTTACCGCGCTGTGGATCAGGAGCAATCTGGATTTCAATTTCCTTGTCCTCCAAAGCGCCATCTCGCAGCATCTGGCGAAACTTTACCTTGGTGTCGGCTGTCGCGCCTTCGCCAACCAGCGCATCAACAAGCCTGGTTTCAGCCGCGGCTTCAGCTTTCTCCTGCACGTCTTTGCGGCGTCCATCACGCAGCATGGTCAGAGACACCTCAACGAGATCCCGAACAATACTATCCACGTCCCGCCCAACGTAGCCAACTTCCGTAAACTTGGTCGCTTCCACTTTCAGGAACGGAGACTGCGCCAGCTTGGCCAGTCGACGGGCGATTTCTGTCTTGCCGCAACCTGTAGGGCCAATCATGAGAATGTTTTTGGGAACAACCTCATCCTTCAAGCCTTCAGGAAGCTGGGACCGGCGCCAGCGATTACGCATCGCGATGGCAACTGCACGTTTTGCGTCGGACTGACCAACAATAAAGCGATCAAGTTCGGATACGATTTCGTGGGGGGCAAAATTTGGAACAGACATCTCAGGAGGCCTCCCCGCCTAGTGTTTCCAGCGTCACGGAATAGTTCGTGTAAACGCAGATATCACCGGCAATTTTCATGGACCGACGCGCGATTTCCTCGGCGCTCAGGCCCTCCACCGTCATCAATGCCCGCGCTGCAGACAGTGCGTAATTTCCGCCGGAGCCAATGGCCACAATGCCGTCTTCCGGCTCCAGCACATCGCCATTTCCGGTCAGGGTGAAAGAGCGGTCTGCGTCAGCCACCAGCATCATGGCTTCCAGACGCCGCAGATAGCGGTCCGTGCGCCAGTCTTTCGCCAGTTCGACGCAGGCCCGCTCAAGCTGCCCTGGATACCGCTCAAGTTTCGCTTCAAGTCGCTCCAGCAGGGTAAAGGCGTCAGCCGTGGCACCGGCAAAACCCGCAAGGATATTGCTGTGAGGGCCAATTCGCCGAACCTTGCGAGCATTACCCTTGATAACGGTCTGCCCGAGGGAGACCTGGCCGTCCCCCGCCATGGCCACCCGGCCATCGCGACGGACACAAAGAATGGTCGTGCCATGCCAGCCGACCGGATCGTGGGGAGTGATTTGGTAAGACATCACTCAAAAAGATGGTGCGGATATAGCGCCTGACAAGAGGACTACTCCTGTCAGGTTATATTGCCCCCTGCATCAGCCGCCGGATCGCATCCTGAAGCCCTTTTTGTGTAAAGGGCTTGGGCAACGGCACATTTTCAGACTGCGCATCTGTGTGCCCACTAATGAACAGCACTTTCAGCTCAGGCATTTTGTCCATCAGAATGGCTGCGCAGGTTGGGCCATCATGATCTGGCATACGCATATCAATCACAGCCAGATCGAATGGACCATTTTCGTCTGTCAGGGTCAAAGCTTCCGCCAGAGACGACGCCGCGGCTACATTATGCCCGTCATGGCGAAGGAAACCCTCCGTCACCATACGAACCGGCGCCTCATCATCGACGACCAGTACCTTCAGGGAATGAGGTTTTTCATCGTCTGCCACCAGATCTGCCACGACATCGCTTCGGACGACAGGAAGCAGCAACGTCATGCACGTCCCCTTGCCAGGCGTGCTGTCCACAACGATCTCGCCGTAACTCCGGCTCAGGAAGCCATACACGCTGGAAAGGCCCAGCCCCGTTCCACGCCCGACGTCCTTGGTGGTGAAGAATGGATCAAAAATCCGCTTCATCACCTCGGGTGACATGCCCTCACCTTCATCGACCACATCAATGGCCACCGCACGATCCAGACAACATTCCGGAGGCAGCGTCGTGAATTTCTGCCCCACCACACGCGCCGACACCGACACCGTTCCACCCCGCGTCATGGCATCACGAGCATTCACACAGAGGTTCAGAAGCGCCATTTCAAGCTGATCCTGATCCGACCAGACCGCGGGGAAATCAGCAGGCATATCCTCAAGCGACAGCTTGCAAGCCACACTTCTTTCGCCACTTCGACGCTTGAGACTTTGGACCAGAAGCGCTTCCAGCCCCGGCAGAAGATCCTGCAACGCCACCGGTGCCAGGCGTGCCTCACGTGGACGCCCAAACTGAAGCAACCGCCGTGTCAACACAGCACCACGCTGCGCAGATTCCATAGCGTTCTTCACCAGAGCACCGGATGTCTCATCCAGGTCCACCATATCTTCCAGCAATTCCAGGGACCCGGAAATGGCAGCGAGAAGATTGTTGAAATCGTGCGCAATTCCCCCGGCTAATGTGCCCAGGGACTGAAGCTTGTCCGCCTGCCGCAGACGGCTTTCCATCAGCACTCGCTGCGTAACGTCCCGGTCCATGCTGACCTGCCATCGGTCTTCCGTCGGCACGCCCTGAGGCCAGGCCAGAGAAAGGCGGCTCAATTCGTGCCAGCGCTGAACGCTTCCTCCGTCATGATCGGGCAGAACTTCAGCAACCAGTCGCTCTTCCTGCCCCGTACTACGGACATTCTCGCGCATTTGCTGAACATCATCACGCAGTACTTCCGGGAAGTGCATCAGTTCGTCGTTAAAATCCTGCGCAACGTCTTTCACATTGCTCCGAATACAGCGTCCCTGAGCATCAGAAAAAACAAGCCCCATCGGAAGGGCATCCATCAAGCCCCGCAACAGAGCCTGCTCCGTCTGCAGCGCCCGCTGGGCAATACAATGCTGCGTCACTTCCCCAACCAGAGACCGAAGCGCGTCCGAATCCCAGGGCTTGTGCACGTAAGCCTGCACCTGCCCGAGGTTCAGGGCAGACACCACAGCATCCAGATCCGCATAGCCCGTCAGCAGAATACTGCGCGCATCCGAAAACTCGCGCGCCCGCATCAAAAGCTGATCCCCCGTCAGTCCAGGCATCCGCTGATCGGAGATAATGGTGGCAACATCCGGATGCGCCCGCAAAAGCTCCAAAGCTCGCAGCGGATCCGTCGTTGCAAGAATTTCGTACTGGTCTTCCAGCAGATCTTCCAGGGCAACGAGGATTTCTTCCTCGTCGTCCACCAGCAAAATACGGGGACGTAATGGCCCCTTCACGCTCCACACACTCATACGGAACGTCCCGTTGCCACCGGCCCATCTTCCGTCATTGTGACGGGAAGGCTGAGCCGGAAACACGCCCCTATTCCGCGCCCATCCGGCAAATGGGCATCTGTAATTTCGATAATGCCATCATGGGCTTCCATCACACTATAAGCTATCGCAAGCCCCAAACCTGTTCCTGTTCCAACAGGCTTGGTCGTGAAGAACGGGTCAAACACCCTGTTTCTCAGTTCCATCGGCAAACCCGGACCGTCATCGCTGATCGTCATGTCATACCGGCCATTTTCAAGACGGGACTTGATCACAATACGCCCCTGCACAGGGCCGCCCTCAGGCGAGATATCCGCCAATGCATCGGCCGCATTGGAAATAATGTTCATAACCACCTGATTCAGAAACGCAGGCTGACAGACCAAATGCGCCGGAGCCTGCAAATCCTTTTCAATTCTAATGTCCGGGCCAAGCTTGTGTCCCAGCAACGCCAGTGCTGTCTCAAGTGCACTAGGAACATCGACTGTCTGGAATGAACTTTCATCCAGCCGGGAAAATCGCCGGAGACTCAAAACGAGATTCTGAATCCGCTGCAACCCGAGCTTCATGGATTCCAGGCGTGAAATCCCCTTCTGCATGAGCGGCGCCCCATCCTCCGGGCTCCCCAGCGTCTGAAGGCGTTTCAACGTCCGCTCCACTGTGTCGGCATGGGCGATTGTGAAGGCGAGCGGATTGTTAATCTCATGAGCGATACCCGCCACCAGCTCACCCAACGAAGCCATCTTGGCAGTCTGCACGAGTTTCGACTGCGCCTGAATCAACTGTTCGTTTGTGCGCGCCAATTCCATATTGGCCTGCGCCAGAGCTTCAGCCATTTCGGCCTTCGCTCTTGCAGCTTCCAAAGTAAGCGCATTCTGCTGGCGCTCAATTTCCTGCTGCCGGAACTCATCCTGCGCCATGCGTCTCTGCGCCAGCGTCCTGATCCGCATGGCGAGGGCTTCTATGGCAATGTCGCTGGGAACCAGATCATCAATGCCGGCCTCGAAGAATTCACCGGAAGATTGCCTCCGGAAGCGTGAGGCCTCCACAATGCCAAGCGTTCGGAACGGAATTCCACCGGCCTCCAGAACAGCCTGACGCCGCGCATCCAGAAGGCGGCAGAACTTGAGATCTTCATCTCCGCTCCCCAGTTCCAGAACCAGACAATCCGGGCCGTCTGCGCCGCGCAACCATCCACCATCAATCAGATCGTCTGAACGCTCGATGGACGTGACCGTATGCCCATCACGCCAGAGCAGCTCACCCAACGTTGTCTCGGGCGCGTCTTCAGTAATCTCTTCGTCTTCCTCCTCTTCACGGGGAGAATTGACGATGACAATTCTTGCCCGGCGAAAGCGAGAGGCCTCATCCACCTGAAGAAGCTCCGGTCCTTCCCGAAGCAAAGCCCGCATCCGCAACACCAGCAGGTCAGGATGAGCGGATTTGGAAATATAGGCATCTGCCCCACTTTCCAGCCCCTCTCGCTCACCACCGGGAAAAGCATCTTCCGTCAGCATCAGGATCGGAATGGTGCGTGTCAGGGCATCCAGCCGCAAACGCCGCGCCAACTGCCCACCCGTCATACCGGGTAGCTCAGAGCACACGACCACAAGGTCAGGCATCAGATCCTCAACCGTTCCCAAAGCAGCTTCACCGCTGCCGAGACAGGTGACGGTGAAGCCTTCCTTTAGAAGAACACGCCAGATCCGCTGGGCGTGAGCATCATCCGGCTCCACGAGCAGAACACGTGCGGTCTCTGTGGCTCCGAGCGGAGCTTTAAGATCAGAAGGCAGCATGAGAATGACGGAATGTTTGCATTAACGGCCTCTTGCAGCTAGTCCGAAGCTGATGTTCGTCCGATTTCCAAGGGGCGAAGATAACTCCCGTTACCGGATCAGTGGAAGCCGTATCTCATGGACATTCAGCCCTCGCGCAACCTGACGGATCGCCTGCTCAACTCCCGCAGCGGGGAAAGCGGCCCTCTTTCAACCGGCGCGCTGATCCGGACGGGCATCTGGTCCATCTGCTATTTCGCCTTCTACTTCGCCCAGCAGGTCGCAGAGCTTCTCGCTCCGCTTCTCCTGATTCTTGGTCTCGGCTGGTACATCCTTCCGCACATCGTGAACGCCATTACGACGAGTGCTGCGAGTGCCGACCCGCAGGCGAAAGACATCATGAACCATGTAGCGGGCACCCTGCCGACCCATCTTCAGATCGGCAGTCACCTGCTGACTCCAGGCTCCCTTATGTTCGACGGCTTTCTCCTGATGGGACTTGCCGCCATCGGAGCCACCCTGTCCGCCCTGGCCGCTCGTAACATGTAAAGCCTAGGCTCAGGGAGTAAGGACATGACCGATACCAGGCCATAAAGTCACCAGCTCCCCAGCCTTCCAGTGCCACAGTGCGGCCACGCCTCCGCCGATCACAACGAGGCTGAGCCCCCACGCCGCACTCCACGCCCCAAGACTTCCAATCATTTTCGTCCCGACAGTCTCGGGTTTGCCCAAACCGTGGGTCACTGTCCGGGAATGTAGAACAAACGCATGTTTCGCGGCGTCCCGTGCTTCCGACGTGCTTAATCCAACAGGACAAGACTGTGACGCTTCAGGGCCTGAAGGCTCTTCAGTCTCGGTCTTGAGCGATGACAAGTCATCAGCAAGCTCTGGCTCATGAGCCTCTTGTAAAGGCCAGCTATCCCCACAGTTCGCGCAACGCAGCCGCCGCGCCTGCTCCAAAAGTGAATCAGGCACTTCAAAAACAGCATGACAGTGGGGACATTCAACACGCATCACGGTATCCTTCAAAAATCAGACCGTACCGGCCTCGGTCTGACCTCAACTGGGTTGCCCATATGACGAGGTTGTAGTTAATAAATGGTTAATACGCCTGCAACACCTTTGATCGTTTTCATATGATCCGCCTGCGCGATGTCTCCCTGAAACCTGCTGGCGTTGGGCAGCCTGTTCTGCACGGCATGACCCTGACAATCCCTCAGGGAGAATTCCGCTGGCTTCTCGGGCCATCAGGTGCAGGCAAATCCAGCCTTCTCAAGCTTCTGACACTCGGGGCAAAACCCGCCTCAGGCCAAATGGATATTCTCAACACCCCAGTCACGGGCGCCAGCCGAAGCACTCTACGGAACCTGAGAAGACGTATCGGGTTCGTCCCACAGGATTACCGCCTGATCGGGGAGTGGAATGTTTTTGACAACGTCGCTCTCCCATTGCGTCTGCGTGGGCGCTCCGAACGCGATATTCGACAAGAGGTTTTTGCCGTCCTGGACTGGCTGGATGTTTCCCCGCATGCCCATTCCCGGCCGACCACTCTTTCGGGAGGCGAACAGCAGCGTGTTGCCATTGCACGCGCCCTGATCGGACGACCCGATATCCTTCTCGCCGATGAACCAACAAACGCTCTTGAGGATTCTCAGGCCAGACGCCTTCTTGCAACATTCCAGGAACTGATTGATCTGGGAACAACCGTGATTGTCGCGACGCATAACGAAGGCCTCGTGCGCGATGCTCCCGCCCCATCCATCATGCTCCGTGATGGCACGCTCGATCCGCATGCCAATGAGGCGATAGCGTGAGCCGCCGCGTCTCTCCCGGTCTGCGCTCAGGCAGCCTCCCTCTGCTTGTTGCTCTCATGACCCTTCTGGCAGGCTTGGCCCTTGCTGGTTTGACCGGTGTCCAAGCGCTTGCAGATGGCTGGGCGCAGGCCGCCCGGAGTGCTGCAACCATCGAAATCCCGACGGACATTCCAAACGCCTCAGATCGCACGGACGCACTCATTCACGCTCTCAAAGCCTTGCCAGGCGTTACCAACCTGCAAAAGCTTTCCACAGACAAGGTGCAGGATCTACTGGCGCCCTGGCTTGGTCAGCCTACGGATGCGCGGAAAGGTCTCCCGGGCCTCTCACTGCCCACCGTCCTCATCGTCGCCCACACGCCTGACGCTAACCTAAGCTCCGCTGTTCATGATACGCTGCCTGAGGCCATTGTTCAGGAAGACATGCAGTGGGGTCAAAGGCTTGAACATTTGGGCACAAGTCTCGTCGGGTGCGCCTGGCTTGCCGTTATCCTGATCGCAGCCATCGCCGTTTTATCCATTGGCATCACTGTCCGCCGCTCTGTCGCTGCCCAGAAACGGGCTGTGGAAATCGTGCATTCCCTCGGCGCCGGGGACTTTACAATTTCCAGCCATATTGCCGATCGGGCTGCACTCCTCAGCTTTATGGGTGGCGTGGCTGGCCTCGTCCTCCTCACGCCACTGACAACCTCCCTTGCCACAACCCTCGCGCCCTTCATGCATCAGGCCACCGTCCCAAGCACCTTTCCGACAACACTGGATGGCTGGTGGACGACACTCCGCATTTTACCTCTCAGCCTCCTAAAAGAGCTCGGTGCCCTGCCCGTCATTGCGGCTCTTCTGGGATGGATCACAGCTCAGGGCGTTGTGCTCGTGTGGCTTCGTCGATTGCCGTGAAGGCCTTTCTTTCCTCGCTGTTTCTTATTGCCGTGCTCTGGTCGGCTGGCTTCGTCTGGTTCATCCACGATTCCCGACAGCTACCGCACGTTGCCACTGTCTGCGATGGCATCGTCACCCTCACAGGCGGCCAATCCCGTATCGAAACATCCCTCACCCTTCTCAAGGGCGGATATGGCCAGCTTCTACTGATTTCTGGCGTTGGGCCCCATGTTACACTCGATCAACTGGTGCGCCTTCAGAACCAGACGCTTTCCAGCGATCTAGCCAGCCGTGTCACTCTGGGTCGCCGTGCCGTTAGCACGATTGGTAATGCTTATGAGACCACGACGTGGGCCAGAGATCACAAGATGCACAGCCTGCTGGTCGTTACCGCTGGCTACCACATTCGCCGTGCCATTATAGAGCTCAGCCGGACTGCCCCAGATCTGGAACTCGTGCCTTATCCGGTTCTCCCGCCAGCTCTGGAAGCGCCACTGTCCCGCCAGACCCTGCACTTACTCATCCGGGAATATTTCAAACTTCTAGGCGCAGAACTGAGTAATCTGACGGGCCTGCCAGACGGCAAGATTGGCCTTACGCCTCACTAAGGCCTCTTGTGCAACTGCAGCTTTTCTGGTGAGCAGACAAAATTATGAGCATTCTTCGCGGCCTGCTGTTCAATCTTTATTTCCTGGTCCTCACAGTCATCATGGGCCTCGGTGCAATCCCGATCCGCCTCATGAAGCGACAGGATCTGGCACTCTCTTACGCCAAACTCTGGTCCAGAGCGGTGCTGTTCGGATTTGCACAGCTTTGCTCCGTGAAAATCGAAGTTCATGGTCGGGATAATATTCCTGCAGGCCCAAGCCTCATTGCATCCCAGCATCAGTCTTTCTTCGATGGCTTCGTGTGGATGAATCTGGTTCCCCTCCCGACCTACATCATCAAGGCGGAACTGACTAAAATACCCCTCGTCGGCCCCATGCTTGTTCTGAGCGGCATGATCCCTGTGGAACGAAGCGCTGGATCTAAAGCCCTGCGGACCATGATGAAAGACAGCGCACGCGCTCACGCATCTGACCGACAGATTATTATCTTTCCTGAAGGCACACGCACCCTCCCCGGAGAGCGCCACCCCATCCAACCGGGCATTATTGCATTAGCCCGACAGGCTAATGTTCCAGTCGTGCCGGTCGCCACCAATTCCGGCCTCTTCTGGGACCGATCTCCCTGGCGGAAAAAACCTGGTGTTTTGAAGGTCGTCATCGGTGCGCCACTCCCCTCCACAGAGGGACGCAACGGCTTCACGACCGCGCTGAACGAAGCATGGGATGAACTGTGCGCAACCCATGAATTACCGCGCAATACTGTGGATAACTCTGTGGAGCTTCGGAGGGTTTAACAGCCGCCGGAACAGAAGGAGTTTTGAGGCCAGAGGCTTCGGGCGAATTTCAAGAAACCCGACGGTTTCCATACGTAGCTAAAAAACCCTGTTTTTCTGCGGTTTTCAGCTATTCCCTGACTTCAATGTGCCCAGATCGCCTTCCATAGACTCGGCTGTCAAACAATGACTGCACGCGGAATGCTGTTTTGGGGATAAAATACCGTCCATCGAACCAGCTTCTTTATCCAGTTACACAAAGACAGGCCCAGTGAACCCAGTTTCCAATACTGCCCGTTACCTGAAAATCACGCTTGTCATCTTCTGTTTCATTACAGTTGTGGCAGCTGCAGATACCGCCCTGTGGCATCACGTCACCACCAGAATGCAGGCACAAATTGAAAACGAAGTCGCGAACCTGAAAGCTACGGGATGGTCTGTAGAGACTGGAGAAGTTCGTCGTGGAGGCTGGCCTTTCGGAGCATGGATCGACATCCAGACACCCCAGCTCAGCCATAAAAATTTTCCTGCCCAACCATTCGAAGCGGGTTGGGCAGGTGAGAGTTTCAGGCTTGGCGGACCATGGACGGAGTTCCTCAGAAACGGCCTCACCGTCTCCCTTCCTGGTCGTCAGGCTGCGCGCATTATCACTTCTTCGGCCAGAGCGACCATTCTCACAGAAGCTTTGAGACTGAACATCTCAGAGGACGGAACCGTGATGTTCCATGCTGCTTCTGCCCAAGTCGCCGTCGCAATGGACCTTGTGGATCAGACAGTCGCGCTGTCCCGCCTTTCTGGACGCATCCTTATCCAACCTCAGGCTCCAGCAGGAGCCACACGCCTCGGACTGGATCTGTTGTCTTCCACTCTCAGCACATCATTTTTGAATGCTGCCAAGTATCCATTGCACAACGCTCATCTCGTGATAGCTCTCACGACGTCCAGCACACATCCTGAAAGCCCGCTTTTTAGTCCTGAAGGCTATGAGCGCCTACTTGTGCAGACAGCATCATTTTCGATGGGGTCGGAAGCGACTTCTGCACATCTTTCCTTTTCCGGTGAACTGACATACCCAGCGCTCAACGGCCACCTCACCCTGACGCTTCTGAACTGGCATGATGCCGCCGAAAAAATCCTGAATATTCCGCGCCTTCAGTCCTCGCTCGCTCCAGACACGCGCGTCTTCCTTGAGCGCATTCTGCACACAACACCCTCATCCGGACTGGCAGAAAGTCATCCTGTTGTCGCAGAAGTTTCCGTCGTGAACGGTCATGCTGCACCTGCTCTCGAACAACTTTTGCAAACAATCTCCACACAAAAAATTGACGCGTCACATTTGCGCGAGTAGACGCAGGGAATGTTTTGATTTTTGTCAAAACCATGGCGCGGAAAGAAAACTTTTCCCGTGCTGCGGCTTTCAAGATTCAGATCCGGGTCATGTGTGCAGTGCGGTGCGCATGATCTCAGCTCATTCCTGACTTCTAGGGTGCGAGCGTAGCTGACGGGTCCATGCGGACCGGTTCTGCGGTCCGCCTCCCAAGCAGAAGGCACCATCGCAATGTTTGGCCTGTCGGCTTTATTTCTCGCGCGATTTCAGTTCGCGTTTACAGTCGGGTTTCACATCGTATTCCCGGCATTCTCGATCGGGCTTGCTGCCTATCTCGCCGTTCTTGAAGGCCTCTGGCTCAAGACGGGACGCAGCGCCTATCTGGATCTCTTCAAATACTGGCTGAAAATCTTCTCCGTCGTATTCGCGATGGGCGTGGTTTCCGGTCTGGTCATGTCCTACGAATTCGGCACCAACTGGTCCCAGTTCTCGCAGAAGGCTGGCCCCATCCTCGGCCCAATGCTGGCCTACGAAGTGATGACGGCCTTCTTCCTCGAAGCCGGCTTCCTCGGCGTCATGATGTTTGGCCTCAACCGCGTAGGCAAAGGTCTGCATTTCGGCGCCACCTGCATGGTCTCGATCGGCACGCTGATCTCCATGACGTGGATTCTTGCCTCCAATTCCTGGATGCAGACGCCGCAGGGCTACATCATCGATGAAGCGACAGGTCGCTTCCTGCCAGGCAACTGGTGGCAGATCATCTTCAACCCGTCCTTCCCATTCCGCCTCGTGCACATGGGACTGGCAGCGTTCCTGTCCGTCGCGTTCATCGTGGCTGGCGTCGCTGGCTGGCATCTGCTGAAGGCACGTCGTGAAGGCCGTCAGGCGTCCGAACAGGTCCGCCTGATGTTCTCCATGGCCATGTGGATGGCCGCGATCGTGGCTCCGGTCCAGTTTCTGGCGGGTGACACGCAGGGTCTGAACACGCTGGAATACCAGCCTGCCAAAATCGCCGCGATGGAAGGCGACTGGGACTCTGAAGGCCGCGCGCCGGAAATCCTGTTCGGTATTCCGGACATGGAAAACGAGACGACGCACTATAAGGTCCAGATTCCGCTCCTGGGCTCCCTGATCCTGACGCACAGCCTCGATGGCAAAGTGCCGGGCCTCAAGGACTACCCGAAGGATCTGCGCCCGTATTCGCCGCTGCTGTTCTTTTCCTTCCGCATCATGATCGCGCTTGGCTCGCTCATGGTTCTGGTTGGTCTGTGGTCTCTCTTCCTGCGCTGGAAGGGCAGCCTCTACAGCAACGCCATGCTCCATCGTGTTGCTCTGTGGATGTCCCCGGCAGGCTTCATTGCTCTGCTGTGTGGCTGGATCACGACTGAGGTCGGCCGTCAGCCGTACACGGTCTATGGCCTCCTGAAGACCTCCGACAGTGTCTCCCAGATCGCTCTACCAAGCATGGCGACGTCGATGGTTGCCTTCGTGATTGTGTACTTTGTGGTATTCGCAGGTGGCATCACCATTCTCCTGCGCAGCTTCGCAGAAGAGCCTCACTCTGGTGAGGAAGGTCCGTCCGAGCACGAGCCGCAGATGTCCGCTGGTACCACGCAGGTCTCACATCACCCCCACAATGCTGGTCTGGCGGAGTAAGCGATCATGACCGAATCCGCCGCTTTCTGGCTTCCCGTGGTCTGGGCCGTTCTCGCGGCCTCAGCCATCTTCCTCTACGTCATTCTTGACGGCTTTGACCTGGGCATCGGCGTCCTGTTCCTCAAGGAACGGGATCACGATCACCGCAACGTCATGGTCAACACGGTCGCCCCTGTCTGGGACGGCAACGAAACCTGGATGATCTTCGGCGGCGCCGCCCTCTACGGCGTCTTCCCGGTTGCTTACGGCACGATCCTTCCCGCGCTGTACCTGCCGATCCTGTTCATGCTGCTGGCTCTTATCCTACGCGGTGTCTCCTTCGAGTTCCGCTTCAAGATGAAGTCTCCCGGCTCACAGTTGTTCTGGGATGCCTCCTTCTGCGGTGGCTCCATCGTTGCAGCATTCATGCAGGGTGTGATCCTCGGGACGCTGGTGCAGGGCATTCCTGTCCAGAACAACGTGTTCGTCGGAACCTCGCTGGACTGGCTGACGCCGTTTGCACTGTTCTGTGGTGCAGCCGTCACAATCGGCTATGCGCTTCTGGGCTCCACGTGGCTCATCTGGCGCTGTGAAGGCGAACTGCAGGATACGATGCGTCGTATTTCCTACGGCCTTGCCGGCCTGATGCTGCTGACGATCGTCGCTGTATCCGTCTGGACGCCACAGCTTCACACGACCTACATGCAGCATTGGCTGGAATGGCCACAGCTTGCTCTGGTCCTGCCGGTTCCGGTCGCTGTCGTAGCTGTCGCTGGCGCGCTGTTCCTGGGCCTGCGCAACCGCAAGTCTCACCTGCTGCCGTTCATCTCGACACTGGGTCTGTTCTTCCTGTGCTTCTCCGGTCTCGGGATCAACGTGTGGCCGTATATCGTGCCGCCGACCATCACGATCTGGCAGGCCTCTTCGCCACCAAGCAGTCAGGCTTTCGTCCTGTTCGGTGCGATGTTCCTGCTGCCAGTCATCCTCGGCTACACGATTTATTCCTACTACGTGTTCCGTGGAAAAGTGACGAACGAGCATCACTACCACTGACCTTCAGGGAGTTCGCGCCATGAGAATCGAGTACGGAAAGCCCAACCAGAAAACCGGCACCGTCGCCTGGATGAAACGGGTGGGATGGTTCGTACTCTTCTGGCTCAGCGGTGTCCTCGTCGTTGGCGTGGGAGCTGAACTCCTCAAGAGGATCATCTTCGGCGGCCATCACTAACCGAGGCCTCCCAAAGAAAAACCCCGCCCCTGAAAGGCGGGGTTTTTCATGCCCTCAGAAGGTATCTTTCTGCCGACGCAAGTCCGCAAACTGCGCCACATCGGACGCTCGCAGAAATGGATTCGTGGCCCGCTCCGCTCCCAGAGAGACTGGCAATGTCGGTCTCCCCGCTTCCAAAAGCGTTTCCACTTCCGCTGCCCGCGCTTTCAGAGCCTGATTGTCTGGATCGACATGTAATGCAAAAGCGATGTTCGAGCGGGTGTACTCATGTCCGGCACAAACCAGCGTGTTATCAGGCAGTGCATCATAACGATGGAGACTCCGATACAGCTCCTCTGCTGTCCCCTCCAGCAGGCGCCCACATCCGACACTGAACAGCACATCACCACAGAACAACGCAGGCACTTCAGGCACAATATAGGAAAGATGCCCGACAGCGTGTCCCGGCGTTAGAAGAACATCCACTTTGGTGGATCCGATATAAAAGCTGTCACCATCTTCAAGGCCACGATCCAGCTTGGGGAGCCATTCCTGCTTTTGGGATGGGCCGAACACTTTCGCGCCATATCGTTCGCGAAGGGCTTCCACCCCTCCCGTGTGATCCGCGTGGTGATGCGTCAGAAGAATCAGATCGAGATGCCCTTCCCCTAACACGTCCATGACTGGGCCAGCTTCGCCTGGGTCCACGACAGCCCGCGTCCCGTCTTCAGCTTTCAAAAGCCAGACATAATTGTCTGACAAAACCGGAATGGACTGAATATCAAGTGACATGACAGTTCCCCTGAACTGAGCTTGCTGGTTAGATACTTCCATGCTGACGCGCCTGACACGCACCCGTTCCGAAGATGCTGCCGCTTTCTATCAAAGCTGGGCAGGCCAACGCACAGCCAGTCTCATCAACCAAAGATTGAACAGCCTCCTGCCAGACCTCCGGGCGCGTCGGCTGCTCGGGATAGGGTACCCCGGCCCCTATCTTCCTGCCACAGCCGGGTGCGCAGTTTCTGCGCGTTTGCAGCATCCCCAGACCCAGCGCCCATTTCACCACATCGTTCAGGACTGCCTGATTGAGAGCGGGCGCCTGCCTTTCGATGACCTGTCGATGGATACGGTGCTCGTCGTTCATGGACTAGAGTTTGCCCGGTCAGCAGCAGACTTTCTCCGCGCCGCCTGGAAAGTCATGACGGATGACGGCTACCTGATTCTCGTCGTACCAAACCGCTCCGGCTACTGGGCCCATACGGATGCAACACCCTTTGGTCACGGCGCCCCCTTCAGCACCAGACAGCTGACGCGGCTGCTGGAGCAGGGACTGTTCCAAATCGAACACCATACTGGCGCCCTCATGACGCCCCCTGCTCTGCTGTCGCGCCTTTCAGGCACACTTCCAGAACGCGTTGGAAAAATGATCCGCTACCCCTGCGCGGGCGTTCATATCGTGGTGGCTCGCAAGAACGTCTATGCAGGCCTTCCCCTGATGGACGAAAAAGCGCGTGTGACCGTCCCCAGACAGATTGCAGAACCTGCCTGAAAAACGCCTTCTTTGTGGCGAATTCTTGACCCTAGCTTCCTGTGCCGTAAGAGTGCGTTCCATGTCGTTGATCCAGTCCCTCAAACTTGTCCTGTCGCCGCCGCATCGCGCTGCGACTCCCTTCCTCGCTGCTGGTGCCTTCGTTGGCATTATCGGCCGCCTGACACCCTGGCGGTTCACGCGTCTCATCGGAAAGGCTGGCATCGCATTTTCTGCCTTCTGCCTGTACTTCTTCCGGGACCCGAAGCGCACACCGCCACCGGGATCAGATCTCGTACTGGCGTCTGCAGATGGCCGCGTAACGTCAGTCTCCCTCGTTGCTCCACCGGCAGCGCTTGAAATGGGCACAACTCCGGTCTGGCGCGTCTCGACGTTCCTGTCCGTACTGGACGTGCACATCAACCGGATGCCTGCAGCCGGTCAGGTCACGAAAATTGCCTATCATGCAGGCAAGTTCCTGAACGCGAGCCTCGACAAGGCATCAGAGCACAACGAGCGCAACGAAATCCGCCTGACGCTTGCGGACGGCCGCAATATCGGCGTCGTGCAGATCGCAGGCCTGATTGCGCGCCGTATCCTCTGCTTCGTTGAAGAAGGCGAGCATCTGGAAGCTGGCGAACGCTTTGGTCTGATCCGTTTTGGCTCCCGCACAGACGTGTATCTGCCGCCAGGTGTTGAGCCGATCGTTGTTGAAGGCCAAACCATGATCGGGGGCGAAACCGTCCTGGCGAAGCTCTGAGCCAGAACGCGCCAATGACCATTCCCGAGACGGCTGAACCCAACCGTCCTGCCAGACGCCGCCGCATTCGTCGCCGACTGCGCCGCATGGGACGCACCCCCCGCACACGCGTGCGAGGACCGTCCTTTAACCGGCTGATTCCCAACATCCTGACCATGCTCGGCCTGTGTGCCGGGTTGAGCGGGATGCGCTTTGCGCTGGAACACCAGTTTGCACACGCAGCGGTCGCCCTCCTGATCGCCGCCTGCATTGATGGACTGGACGGCCGGATTGCCCGCCTTCTGCGCGGCACAACGCGTTTTGGCGCCGAATTTGACAGCCTGTCAGATTTCGTATGCTTCGGTGTCGCACCGTCATTCGTGCTGCTGATCTGGTGCCTTGAAGATGCCGGGCGCTATGCCTTTGTCCCCTGCATCATGTTCACGGTCTGCATGGCCCTTCGTCTGGCACGCTTTAACGCAAGCCTGGATGACGATGACAAGCCGGATTACTCCGCCAACTTCTTTACCGGCGTACCAGCCCCTGCTGGCGCAGGTATCGTTCTATTCCCCGTATTCCTGGGCCTTGAGGCAGACAGGATGCATGCCGAAGGCCTCGCAGCTTTCGCCCGTGCACCCATCGTCTCGGCAGTCTGCCTGATCCTGACAGGTCTGCTGCTGGTCTCGACGCTGCCGGTCTGGTCTTTCAAGAATTTCAAGGTTCCGGCCCGCTATGTTCTGCCGCTTATGCTGGGAACGGGCCTCTATGCGGCCGTTCTCGTTGCAGACCCGTGGGGCGCACTAGCCGCCGCCGGACTTTTCTATGTCGCAATACTGCCCTTTTCCCGCCGGTCTTATCACCGGCTGAAACGGGCCGCTGAAGACATGTCCGAGACCGTTGAAGAAGAAGCAATCTGAACAAAAAAAGCCGCCGGAATAACCGGCGGCTTTTTTTGTGTCTCCACATGGCTGGAAGTAGCCTTCCAGCCATTCGGAAAATACTTATTCGGTGACATCCCAAAGCCATGCGGCACCGCGGACGCCGGAGCTGTCACCATGCAGGTTCTTGACGATTGGCGTTGTGCAGACCGGCGTAATGACGTGCTTGCTCAGGAGCGGCGGAACACGCTCATACAGAGACGCCAGATTGGAAATCCCGCCTCCGAGAACGATCACGTCCGGGTCAAGGAAGTTGATCGCGAGGGAGCAGGCGCGCGCAAAGCGCTCCATGTAGAGGTTCAGTGCGCGGATGGCAGCCTGATCGCCGTTTGCAGCAGCATCTTCGATGCCAGCCGTATTGCGGTTACCTGGGCCCTTCCAGTCAGCAGCGAGAGCCGGACCGGAAAGATAGCGCTCCATGCACCCCTTGTTTCCGCAGAAGCAAGGACGCGGCTCACCATCTTCAGGGAGCGGCCAGGGAAGCGGCAGATGCCCCCACTCACCCGCAATATGATGACGGCCCTCAATCACGCGGCCGTTATTAACAATGCCGGCACCCATGCCCGTTCCGACAATAATGCCGAAAACGGTCTGTGCGCCCTTGGCAGCACCATCGGCGGCCTCAGACAGCGCAAAGCAGTTCGCGTCGTTCTCTGTGCGGACAGGACGGGACAGAGCCGATTCCAGATCCATGCCAAAAGGCTGATCGTTCAGCCAGGTCGCATTGGCATTCTTGATCAAACCGGTCTCTGGAGAAATCGATCCTGGAATGCCAATACCCAGCGTGGACGTGCTTTGACCGGCAGACACACGGTGGCTAGGAACAGCCCCCAGACGGTGGTCCACGCTCGTCACGAGATCACGGATCGCAAGAACCGCTTCCGGATAAACACCTGGATTAGGAATTCGCTCACGCAGGACAAGATCGCCCTGACGATTAAGAACTGCGATCTCGATCTTGGTTCCACCGAGATCAATACCAAGGCGATAGTCAGCCATCTCATGCCCTGTGTTGTTTGGCGGCCGTCTGAAAAGAGAGCCTGAAAACAGATTAACGCACTGTATGCGCTCGTCTGATTGAACGTGAAAGCCTCTGTCGGCAAGTCATCCGATCACAAAAAATCAATGTTTCTGTTTTTGTACGATCGAGTGCTGGTCAAACTCCCCCATTCATCCCTCAGCGAGACGCTGAAGACCCAGAAGAATGTCCTGGGGAGACGGAGGACATCCTGGAATAGCCCGGCGGACCGGCGTGAGTGCCTTCAAGCCTCCCAAAGTGGCATAATTCGGCCCGAACATCCCGCCATCAACAGCGCAGGCGCCTACAGCCACCAGACTTTTTCCAGCCGGCATCGCGTTCCAGACCCGCTCAAGCATCTGAACACAGGCCCTACCCATCGGACCCGTAACCAACAGCCAGTCGGCATCTGCCGGATCGGTAACGCGTGCGAAGCCATATTGCTCAAGAGCGAAAGCACTGCCGCATAAACTCTCCACTTCCATGGCGCAGCCTTCACATCCTCCGGTCTCCAATACGTACAAATTGATCGTATCGGGACGGGCAGACGTGCCTTTGTCCGCAGATACTCTCCAACGCGAGACATTCAGGAACGCATGCAGCACACTGAGTGGGCCCATAGTCTGAAACGCTGTCACATCGCCACTCCAGACGGGGCCAGAGCCAGAGACTTCAGCCCGGCGCTCAAACGCTCTGGAACCTCTCCCTGCAACACACGATGCAGAACGGGTAGCAAAGAGACAGCCGGGTCTCGGGCATGGACAGACTCAATTTTCCCATTCTTCAGGCGGACCCAATACCAGACATCACCTCTCGCCCCTTCAGCGGCGCCGATGCCTTCCTGCGTGGCTTCAGGTGCAGGCTCGTCATCATCCATGCCGATGCTCCCCAGAATCCGCTTGATTAAAGCCAGAGAATCCCGGATTTCCGTCAAACGCAACGCATCGCGGGCTGCCGCATCGCCATCGCTTGAGCCCGTTGCTCGCAACGCATCCAGCCGCATACCAACTTCCCTGCGACGTACATCCAGACTTCGACCTGAAGCCCGACCAACCAGCCCCCCCACGGCGAATTCACGTGCCTGCGCGGGCGCCAAAACAGCCAGTCCCTTCAAACGGGGTGCAAATACGGATTGCAGTTCGCGCAGTTGCGCCATGCGGGAATACATGACCTCCAGAACAGCTTGAGCCAGCGGAACGATTTCCAGACCAGACCGCACACCCTCACACGTAATTACGTCCGTCAGTCGGCGCGGTACGCCCTGCTCTGCACAAGCGGCGGCAATGGCCTCCCGCGCATGCTCGCAGTGTGTTGCCAGCAGACCTGCATCCACGGCACGCGCTGTTCTCGCCATATCGAAGAGGTGAACGGAAACTCGCTCGATTTCGAGAAGGATCATCCAGGCATCCCGCGTGCCTGGACCCGGCTGCAACCCACGCGCTTGGGCAAGAGCCCGGGAAAAAGCCATTGGATGGGCAACAAAACCCCCAGCCGTCATGCGGGAGACCAGCGGGAGTGCTTCTTCAGGCGACAATCCAACCATGCGTTGCAACACACCGCGATGAGCCAGCCCAGCATCGACGGACAGCCCTTGCACTGCGCCGCGCACAACATCGAAAGAGAGTTCGAGCGGACCGCTCAATCCTGTTGTTTCCGCGCGCAGGCGGCTACGGCCCGCAGGCAAGGGCATAGCCTGCCCTCCAGGCCCCGGCCGTGAGGAAAGCGGCCATGTCGTTTCCCAGAAACCATCATCAAGGGCAGGACGACCATCTCCGCAGGCACTCATGGCCTCAACACCCCACAGGTCATAGGCCACACGCTCCCCCCACTCCGCCGCAGGGAAACGTGAAGATGGCGCCAGATAGCGACGATCTTCCACCGGCGTACTGGCCATCAGCGGGCAATCGCCGTCCAGCAACAGCACGTAAACACGCTGCTCATCCGCCCAGCAGGACAGTAGTGACAAAGCTCTGCCGGGGGCAGTCAGCATCGCTTCCCATTGCTCGGGATCAAGATGGTAATGCGCCAGTGCAACCCGCTCACCACTCCGGATGATGCGTTCCATGCTCATCATGGCCGCCACCCAGGCGCTGGATGCCATGCCAGAAGCAACGGCCCGCAAAGACCGACAAGCAGAAGAACGGCCTCAACAGCCGGAACAATGCCGCCCTTGAGAGAGAGACCGGACGGCATCAGCCCGGCCAGACGAACCTGCCTCAACCCGGGAAGAAGACAAACGATCATCAGCACGAGAAGCAACGGCTCAAGAGAACGACCGATCGCCAACAAAGCGCAAAAGACCGGCCATGGTGCTACGCCAGCAGCAACCATCTCGTATCGACGCCCATCATTCTGACGCTCCAGAACAGCCAACCCAACAGACGCCACTAAAAGAAGGACAATTGCACTTCCTTCACCAACCGCCGCGGCAATCGCACCCAGCGAGGACAGAATGGGCAAGAAGACACCGCGCCCTCGGGACTGGCCTGCCATACGCATGATCAGTGTCCCAAACCCTGCGACCAGCACCAGAATATGAACGAGCGGGTGCCCGTCCAGTCGCAACATCAGCAAAATGGCCGCAAACCTCAGACCCGTATCAAGCAGCACTGCATCAGGTTCCGGAACGGGAGACGGCCCCAGACCGGCCATCATGCACAACCCGACTGTCAGCAGAACTGGCCCCAGAGGAGACTGATCCATCGACAGCAGGGATGCCCCAAGCACTCCCAGAATAACTCCACCGAGACGTGACCTCGCCATATCCCAGACAATGGCAGCCTTCTGCGCGCCCCGGCCCTCGCGCCAAGCCCAGAGAACCGTTCCTGCCCCGCACAGCACCGTGACGGCAAAAGCTGAATGAACATTCAGTGCCATCAGAGCGCATCCGGTCACCAGAAATGGCAAAATGCGTCCAACCCGGTCTCCCGCAGGCGGCAAAAGAAGCGGCATGACTGCAACCACGCAGGAGCACGCGGCCGCGAGCGCATCCGCACCCGGCATCAGCCAAACGGCAACGGGGGTCATGAGAGCACCAGCAATCGCAAACGTGCGACTGCTGACAGCCTGTCGGCCTGGCGGCGTCATGAGTAGCAGAAAAGCGGCCAGAAGCGGCCAGACTGTCACGGCAAACAGCGTTCCAACAGGAGCAAGCGGATGCATCAGTTTTCCTCCACCCGCCGCCAGGCAAGGCGCGGCAACAGCGTCATCCCCAGTGCGCCCAGAACACCCCATAGCGCTACAGCCGCAGCAAAGAACGGCCAGGACTGAAGAACACACGCCATGACAATCAGTCCGTCAGCAGCCATCAGCAGCCCTGTAAACTGCACAAGGGCTGGGCCGAAAGCAGCGCCACAAAGGCCCACCAAAACAGCTCCCGCTCCCAACACAGGCGCCAACCCAAGACTCGCACCTGAGAGGCCAAGTGCCAGCAGCAGAAGCAACGCCCCGACCACAGGCAGCACGGCACCGCGATCTGGCACATGACCAGCGAACCGCCTGAGCCATATCCAGGCACCAATATTCAGACCGATTAATGCGATCGAGGTGAGCAGCGCCAGAAGCCCTCCACAGACTGTCGCCCCCGCAAAAGCACATACCAAACCGTAAAGGGGCAGGCCTCGTCCATCTCGCCCCAGCCCGGCAAGCGCCAGCAGCAGGAGCACACCAAATCCGACAATCATGTCGCAAACCTCCCGGCGAGCGCGAGCAGAAGCGCCACTCCGGCAAATAGCGCCGTCAGTCGTTCACTGCGTTCCTGTGCGGTGAGCCTCAGTCCAATAAGAACGACCACCACAAGAGCAAGTCGACCCAACAGACCACCCAATCCTACAAACCAGCCCGTCACATCGCTTCCACCCAGACCAACCGTAATGGGCAGAGCGAGATCAGCCAGCAGCAGAAGCCAGGCCGCATTCAGAACTTCCGCAACATTCCGCGACATCTCACGAACCTGACGGCTTTTTTCGCCGTCCAGACGCTGGATCATATCGTCTTCACGCAGGGGCGGGCAGGAAATCGCCAACGCCAATGCGCATGCGCCCAGCGCACCTTCGAGCCCTGATGCTGGCTCAATGTGCAACATGGCACATAAGCCCCCCAGACCATCCGCACCCGGTGCAGCAAGCGCAATCAAGGCTTCCGTCAGACAGAGAACCAGAACGGCAGGGAGAACCCGCCGCCATTCTTCCCTTTGCTGTGGAACGCCTAACATGAGACGACCGGCCAGCAGCAAAAGGCCAATCAGCAAAGGATTGGCGAGAGAAACAAATGCCCCGCCCGTCGTCACCGCAGGCAGAACAACAAAGATCAACAACGCGATAGCCAGAACGAGCGCCAGCCTCGGTGCAACAGGCTGCCTTAAGACAACGCCCCAGAAACCGATTGCCCTGCGCATCTGACGTTGAGGTCCGCAAATTGCTTCGCCATTTATCCAACGAGGCAACTCTGCTAGCGCCCACCGCATGACAGGTGCCAGAGCCAGAAGAATTAAAAGCTGAAGCAGCGTCTGAGCGACAGCGCACAAACCGGTCATCATCATGCCGTCAGACCCAGAACCACCAGAACAAGCGCAAGCAGCACAAGCCAAAGCCCGACCGCCATCTGCCGCATATCTGGCATTTGACCGCTCTTAAGCGCCGCCAGTGCCTGAAGACGGATCCGACCACCGACAATCAAACGACGCATGATCCAGGGCAGAGCCGGAGGCTCTTCGAAGAGTCCGGTCTCCGAACGTCCAGTCTGCGTCCCCGGAAGCAGTAAGTTCGCGATCGCCTTTTCAAGACCGCGCTCCGTGCGCCACGATTTTACAAAGAACAGCCACAACACACTGAGAATTAACATCACAGCTGGCACCTTAAGGTGCGCGCCGTCTCCGCCACCCAATGACCAGAACGGCCAGACCCATTCTCCCTCGACGTGATGAAGCACGGGACTGAACACACCAAACACTGCCACCGGCAGCAACAGAGCGCTCAAAATAACCCCGCAAACAGCACCTGCGGGACCGATAGGCAAAACGCCCGTGTCGGGCCGACGCCCCACAGTCAACACATCAAACAGTGAAATCAGGCCAATCAGAAGCGCCACAAGCACTCCAATCACGCTCCAGCCCTGCACACCAGCAGCCAGCCCCAGCGCAGCGTGAATTCCCAGCCACAACACGAGAAACCCCGGCAGGGGTGGAAACGGCAGACGCAACGTCACGAGGACTGGCATCAGTCTCAGCGCCGGAACGGACAGCGTTATTAGGGTCAGATCCAGCAACAGGCTTTCAAGCGCAATCCGCGCGCCTGTTCCCATGCCCTCATCCTGCGCTGCAATCAGAAGCGTTGCCAGAATGGCAGGCCGGACCAGTGCCAGATCGCCAGGGGAAATTCCCCAGAACACACTGCGCCCTAAAACGAGCAAAACAAGAGCCGCCAGTCCCGCTGTACAGCCGATAGGGACCACGGCCCCCGCATGCCAGACAAGCGCAACGGCAAGAACAGACGATAACGCCGGAAACAGCGCACCCTCACGCGTAAAGAGCGCGGACCAGAACAGCACCGGAAAGAGAGAAAGAAGCGCCAACGTACTGTCTGGCATCAACGTCGAGCATATGAGAGCTGGCAGCGCCCACCATACCGGGCACGCTTTGCGCTCCTGCGTCATCAGCACGCCAATCGCTACAGCAACAGCCGGGGCAGACGTCAACAATACAGCTGCAAGAGCTGCCGGGAGTGCAAAGCGCCCCCCGCCAACACGGCTTTCCCGGTCTGTCTTAAGAGCAGCAGGAAACGTCAATGCCGCCAGGCAAAGAGAGACCGGATCAGTATGAAACAGGGCAGAAAAAGTGAGCAGGGTACGGTCCGGTCCAGAGTGGGAACGGGCCGTATCAGATCATGCCCGTCAGATCATGGCGAGAGATACCTTGCGTTGCGGCGGAGGGAAAGCATGATCCAGAACTTTCAGGTCCTCTTCAGTGAGGCTGATTTCCAAACTGGCAACATTGGAGAGGAGATGCTTTGGAGAGCCGGCCTTGGGAATAGCCATGACATTTTCCCGACGCATCACCCAGGCCAGTGCAATCTGAGCAGGATCAGCCGGTCCAGCAGACGTCTCATGTCTCCCTGCGATCTCGGCAAGAGCGGGGTGCTGGAGAAGTTCGCCGCCCTGCCCCAGCGGAGAATAAGCCATCGTCACAGTTCCGGTCGAAAGATCATGATCCAGCAGATCAAACTCCGTTCCGCGATGTTCCAGACTGTAAAGAACCTGATTGACCTGACAGGACCCTGAAAGCGCCTCGATTTCTTCCATGTCATCGACATCGAAATTCGAAACACCCCATCCCCGGATCAGCCCGTCTGTCTGAAGGTCTTCAAACGCCCGAATGGTCTCTTCCAGCGGCGTACCGCCACGCCAGTGCAGCAGATACATGTCCAGCCAGTCCGTATCCAGGCGGTCCAGCGAGCGCCGGCAGGCCCGGCGCACGCCGTCATAAGACGCATTGGACGGGAGGACCTTGCTGACGAGATAAACATCATCCCGCACATCCGCGATGGCTTCCCCAACCAGCTTTTCAGACCGGCCGTTTCCATACATTTCCGCTGTGTCGATAACCCGCAGACCGGCTTCCAGACCCGTGCGCAAACTCTCGATTTCCAGAGCGCGGCGATCTGCACTATCTCCGACATTCCATGTCCCCATTCCCAATGCAGGAACGGTGGTGCCGTTGCGGAGCGTAACGGTTTTCATAAGGCGTCTCCCGGGAAGAACTCTGTCACACAACGACATACCCCCCGAAGATGTTCCGCCTGAACCTCAGCCGGACTTCTTCCAGCCCCGCTCCTGCTGCTGCCAGTACACAAGAGTATGGCCAGCCGCTTTCAAGGCTACCCATCTTTGACGGGCCCTCTGGACGCTCGCGGGGTCACGCCCATCGAACAGGTCAAAAATTCTTGTGAACGGAGAAAAATCGTCTTCTCCAGCGCCATCAATCCGGAACAGGAATTTTGCGCCATTCGGCACATCAGTCCCTTCTGTCAGCCAGATCGGCTGCCAGGACGCATGACCCATTTTCGCAGTGCCATGCGGAAGCCATACGGGATCGCGGGACGCCCAGAGTGCGGCATCCAGAGCCGTAACGGACGCTGCATCGGGGCAACGGACCAAGGCCCGCTCCCCAACATCCAGCGTCTTACCCAAAAGCGCAGGCAACGCCTCTTCCAGAGGCGTCCGCGTCAGATGATAAAATCCGACATCCACTCTCAGGCACTGGCCTCATGAGACAGTACGAACTGGTTCAGAAGACGAACCCCAAACCCAGTTGCACCCTTCGGAGCCGTCGGGGACGCCGTCGTCTTCCATGTCGTGCCGGCAATATCCAGATGCGCCCAGACAGTCTCACCAACGAAGCGCTTCAGGAACTCAGCCGCCAGAATGGCACTCCCCGGACGGCCGCCAATGTTCTTCATATCAGCGATGTCAGAGTCGATCTGGCGATTGTAGGCCTCGCCCATCGGCATCCGCCACAGACCTTCGCCAACCTGCTTTCCAGCTTCGAACAGACCGGAAGCCAGCGCGTCGTCATTGCTGAACAAACCTGCGTTTTCCGTTCCCAGGCTCACCACGATCGCACCGGTCAATGTGGCCAGATCAACCATCAGCTTTGGCTTGAAACGATCTTTTGTGTAGGCAAGCACATCCGCCAGAACCAGACGACCTTCGGCATCCGTGTTCAGCACTTCAATGGTCTGGCCGCTATAACTCGTCACAATATCGCCCGGACGCTGTGCCCGGTCAGACACCATGTTTTCTACCAGCCCGACAACACCAATCGCATTCACAGGAGCCTTGCGGCGCGCCAGTGCGCTCATGAGACCGATAACCGTGGCGGCCCCGCCCATGTCGGTCTTCATCTCGTCCATGCCGGCAGCAGGCTTGATCGAAATTCCGCCGCTATCAAACGTTACGCCTTTGCCGATGAAGGCCAGAGGCGCTTCATCACCACCGCCATTATGACGGACGATCACCGTGCGGGGCTTGTTCGCACTTCCCTGTGCCACACCCAGAAGGGCACCAAAGCCCAATTCCTGCATGGCGGCTTCATCGAGAACCTCCACTTCAAGACCCGTCTCACGGAGCGCTTCGATCCGCGCTGTGAACGTTTCCGGAGACAGGATGTTGGCGGGTTCGCTGATAAGGTCGCGGGTCAGGAAAACACCGCGAGATACGGCATCCAGAGCAGTCCAGCGTGCTTCAGCGGCGGCAACATCCAAAGCCACGACCGTCAAAGCTTTCAGAACCGGCCTCTCGGAAGACTTCTTTGTGCGATACAGCGCAAAATCGTAACGAGCCAGACGCGCACCCAACGCCGCTTCCGGTGCGAATTCTGCAACATCTGCCGTCAGGGCGAGAACCGCATCAGCCACGCCATCGAGCGCTTTAGCCGCTGAGCCACCGGCATTTTCAACAGCAACCGACCCGACAGCCGAGCCATCCTTAGCCGCACATCCCACCAGAACAACCTGAGACAGACCGGCAGATGGCGCCGTCAGCACAACCGTCTGCCCAGCTTCGCCCTTGAAACCCTTGAAAGACGCAGCACGGCTCAATGCACCAGCCGTGGCGTCATCGAGTGCCTTGAAGGTGCTGTCTTCAAAGGTCGCCTTCCCATGACCAATCAGGGCCACAGCCTGTGGCTGGGCGTTGTTCACCGCTGGAAGCGAACCAAAAGAAATATCGAGCATATCGCACCTTTTGCATGGCAGAACCATTTCAGTGCTCCCGTTATCGGGAACAGCGTGCTTCCACACAAGAGGGGGCAGTTCGATGAGCACAACAGAGACGTCACATGTCACTGCGTTCGGCTTTCATGTCCGCAGCAATCAAAGCTTCATTTGCGTGTTCTGATCGGTATGCAACAACTCAAGTCACCTCCCTCGCATCAGCACATGACGAAACGCCTTTCATGAAGTAGCCTTGCAGGCATGACCTCAGCCCCCCTTCATACGGTCTCCCCAGACGATGACCGCGCCCTGCTGTCCCTCGCATTCCGTCTGGCTTCGGAAGCAGCGGACATCATCAACGAGATCCGCGCCCGAGGCTTCCTCACGGAAGTCAAAAAAGACGCCTCTCCGGTTACGGAGGCAGATCGCGCCTCTGAAGACCACATCCTGCGTGGCCTGCGCACTGCGTGCCCGTCGCTTGCCGCAATCGGGGAAGAGGAAATGTCCGCGGGGATTGAGGTTACAGCCGGGGACGCCTACTGGCTTGTCGACCCTCTGGACGGAACGCGGGGTTTCTCTTCAGGCGGCAAGGACTTTACCGTCAATATCGGGCTAATTCGTGGAGATAGACCCGCTCTGGGCGTCGTCGCACTTCCAGGATACGGACTGATCTACAGCGGGGGCATAGGGCTCGGCGCGCATCGTTTCGATGGCACGACCAGTACCCCTATCCACACGGCCAAACCATCAACTGAAGGGCTGCGTGTTCTGGCGTCCAGCCATCATGGTAACATCGAGCTTCTTGAGCGGTGGCTCGCCGGACGCAAGGTCGCGTCCATCGACAAGCTTGCCTCTTCTGTGAAGTTCATGCGCGTCGCAGAAGGCGCTGCCGATTTTTATCCCCGCTTTGGCCCCACCATGGAGTGGGACACCGCCGCCCCACAGGCCATTCTCGAAGCCGCAGGTGGCAGCCTACTGGATGAAAACGGCCAGCCCTTGCGTTACGGCAAGCCTGACCGCCTGAACTCTTCATTTTACTGCACGGGAGGCGCTTCGTGAGCGAGTCTTTGAACACGGAACGCCTGACTGCTGATACCAACGGAATCCGCCGCGCTGCAGAGCTTCTGAAGGCTGGTAAGCTTGTCGCCTTCGGAACTGAAACCGTCTATGGCCTCGGCGCCCTTGCTTCGTCCGACACGGCTGTCGCGCGTATTTTCGCCGCCAAGGGCCGTCCACGCTTCAATCCGCTTATCAGCCATCTTGCAGATGCAGAAAGTGCGTTCGCCCAGGCGGACCTGCATGGTCGTACCAAAGACATCGCCTATGCGCTTGCGGAAAAGTTCTGGCCTGGCCCCCTGACGATGGTGCTGCCCCGCGCGCCGAACTCCACCGTTTCGGACCTTGCGGCGGCTGGTTTGAATACGCTTGCCCTTCGCGTCCCCAGAGGCAAAACAGCCCTTGCTTTGCTCCGCGAGGTCGGGGCTCCTATTGCAGCGCCCTCCGCAAATATTTCCGGGACCGTTAGCCCATCGGACGCCTCGCACGTGCTACGCTCGCTGGATGGACGTATCGACGCCATTCTGGATTCCGGCCCCTGTTCTGTGGGCGTAGAAAGCACCGTTCTGGATCTCACACGAGACACACCCGTTCTGCTCCGGCCGGGCGGCGTAACGCTGGAAGAACTGACGGCACTCTGTGGCCCAATCCATCATCCAGATGATTTTGCAGAAGCGCTCCCGTCGTCCCCGGGCAGACTGGCATCTCATTATGCCCCTTCGCTCCCTGTCCGGCTGGACGCTTATGACGTTCGCCCCGACGAGGCGCTGCTCGCGTTCGGGCCTGCGCTCCCCAACGCCGGCTTGACCTGGAACCTGAGTGAAACCGGGAATCTGGAAGAAGCCGCGGCCCGCCTGTTTTCAGGGCTGCGCTTCCTGGATGCAGAAGGAACCAAACGCGGACTGACATGCATTGCTGCCCAGCCCATCCCCCGCCAAGGATTGGGGCTGGCAATCCGGGACCGCCTAAAGCGTGCGGCTGAACCACGCCCACTTTCCCAGAGTCCCGGCTGATCATATGGCCGAAAACCGCTTCGACCCCAAAGATATCAAGATTCTCTCCGATATTCTTGCATTGGTTCTGGCGGAGCCTTCAGGCTCTGCCCAGAATGCGCTCGAAGCCCTTCGTATACGTGCCAAACGCAACAACCTGACAGGCGGCGCGCTCAAAAATCTTTTCACGAGCCTGGCGACTGACACTTCACACCAGAGCGCGGCAGACCGCGAAGAGCAGCTTCGGAACAGGATCTTCCAGCTTGAACGTGAGCTTCGCCAAGCACAGGGCCATATCAGGTCCGCCCAAGGCGCCCTGAGCCATATGCAAATGGAAAGCCGGGCTCTCATGACGGAAATCGCGACACAACGCGCCCAACGTCCATGGCGTTACATTACAATTGCCTTTGGGATCAGCGCGGGGCTATTGCTTGGGATCGCGACAAGCCAGTTCTACCATAGCCTGACAGACCGGCCTCCGATTGACCGATCAGTCTACTTTCGCTGATACCGTATTGTTTTTTTGCCTTTCTCCCGTCACAGGCTAAGGATAGATGAAGGGCCATGGCCTCTTCCCCCGGCGCTGCAAAGCGACATCTGCTGCCCCTTCTTGACCGGTACGTCCTCCGTCAGCTTGTCATTGCCCTTCTGGCACTGACGGGGGGAGCAGTCGCGCTTATCTGGCTGACGCAATCGCTGCACTTCGTCTCGATGATTGTTCAGCACGGACTGTCTCTGCGCGTCTTTTTGCAGCTTACTTCCCTCATGCTGCCATCTTTCGTGGCCGTCATCCTGCCGATCACGACCTTCCTCGTGATCCTCTTCACCTATCAGCGGATGTCCGGCGACCGGGAAATGACCGTCATGCGCGCCGCGGGTCGTTCCCCCTTGGAACTGGCACGCCCTGGCCTGATCTGCGCAGGAGCCTGCGTGGGACTGTGCTACGTTTTGACGCTCTGGCTGGCTCCGGTGTCCTATCACGCCTTCCATCGATACGAATTCCAGATCCGCAATCAGATGGCCGCCTTCCTGCTTCAGGATGGTGTTTTCACAAAGGTCTCGGGAGACATGACCGTGTATGTCCGCTCCCGGGATTCCAACGGACTGTTGCACGGCGTTCTGGTGGAAGATGATCGTGACCCGGATGCTCATACGACCGTTCTGGCCGAACGGGGCACCATCGTCACCGTCAACGACAAGCCTCGCGTCGTCCTCTATAATGGCTCTCGTGAAGAAATCGACCGGCATACAGGGCGCCTGAACGTCCTGACGTTTGGCCGCAACACGATTGATCTGACATCCTCCCGCCAGAACAACCACGAGGAGCGGGATGCGTCGGAAATGCCCTTGCATGACCTCTTCCATCCAGACCCCAATGAGGTTTCCGAGCGTGACAGAGGCAAATTTGCGGTCGAAGGGTGGCATCGCCTGACTTCTCCGCTAACGGTACTGTCCTTCGCCATGATCGGTCTGGTCGCTGTTCTCCGGGGGACGTTCTCCCGGCATGGCAACATTACCCGCCCTCTGATCGCCATTCTGACAGTTGTCGGGCTTCTCGCGCTCTCGCTCATGCTCCAGAATTTTGCTGGCCGGAACCTTGCGCTCGTTCCCCTGCTCTGGGTTGCAGCCCTTCTTCCCAGCATCATCTGTGCAGCTCTTCTGTTCGCGGAGCAGTGGACCGGAACCTCGCGCCAGACTGGACGCCCTTCATGAAATCAACGACTGACGGGTATCGCAGCTGGTTTTCCACGCTCCTGCACACCCTGAGACCGCAGGAAACCGAAGTCGGGTTTTCCACGACATTAGCGATCTACATCGCACGCCATTTCACCCTGAACACGCTGTCGATGGTTCTGGCGCTGACAGGGCTTGTGTCCCTGTTCGACTTCATTGATCTGCTCAGACGCGCCGCCACCCGCCCCAATGTGCCCACGAGCCTTATTCTTGAAATCGCAGGCCTGCACATTCCGTATTACGTCATTTATGTGCTGCCTTTCGGTATTTTGCTCGGCGGGATTGTCTGTTTTTCGCGTCTGACGCGGTCGTCCGAACTTATCGTCGCTAGAGCTGCGGGCATCTCTGCCTGGCAGTTTCTTGCCAGCCCCCTGGCTTGCGCACTCCTGATCGGTCTGTTCACAACCACCGGCATCTCGGCCCTCTCCTCTTCCATGTATCGGCAGGCAGAACTTCTGGATCAGTCCTACCTTCGGACAGGCGGTGGAGTTCTGACGCTAAAGGGCGGCGAACTCTGGCTCAGACAGGCCGATGAAGGGCTGACGCCCCATGGTGTTGCCATTCTACACGCCCAGAACGTCAAGCTTGCACAGGACACGCTCGATGTTTCAGGCGTGACCATTTTCCGTCTGGATGACCGTGACCGGTTGATCGTACGCGTCGAAGCACCGACCGGAACGCTCGCCCACCAGCAGTGGAACCTCAATGATTCGTCCTTGCTTCATCCAGACCATCTGCCAGAAAAAGTCGGAACCCTGACCCTTCCTTCCGACCTTACGGTTGACCGCATTCAGGAAAGTTTCGCATCGCCCGATACGCTGTCGGTCTTTGCTCTACCCAGCTTTATCTCCCTTCTGGAGCGTTCCGGTTTCCCTTCAATTCGGCACAGGTTACATTTCCAATCGCTTCTGGCTCTTCCCATCCTTGCTGGTACAATGGCATTGGTGTCCGCAGGGTTTTCGATGCGTCCCGCACGACGCGGCGGAGTGGCCCGGATGCTGGGATCGGGAATTGCTGCAGGCTTTGCGCTCTTCACGATCTCGAAAGTGGCTGAACAGTTTGGTGAATCTGGCGCTTTGCCGCCGGTTCTTGCCGCATGGGCGCCCACGGGCGCAGGGCTTTGCCTTGCGGTCGCGCTTTTGCTGCACATGGAGGATGGTTGATGTCGGTGCCCCGGTGGCTCCCAAAACGCGCCCGCAGATGCGTCTCTCTTGCAGGCGTCGCCCTGACGGGAACTGCGCTCGTGGCGCCGCAGGACATGTTTGCCAATACGATGCAGCGGGACAATTCGCATATCATCGTCATCGGTAAGCCGACGTCCGAGCATGACCCCCTCACCTATCTGGCTGACAGCGAAAGCTATGCAAAGAACGGTCTGGTCACATGGGAAGGCAATGTCCGCATCTGGCAGGGCGATCACGCTCTCCGTGCGGACAAGATCACCTATGACCGGAATACCGGCGTTCTGGCAGCGCGTGGCCATGTCGCCATCATGGAACCAGACGGCAGCACAACCTATGCCGCCTATATGGAATTCAGCCATGGCATGCATGACGGCATCGGCACGTCCATCTACATGCAGATGCAGGACAATGCGAAGCTGGCTGGCAACGGCATGCGTCGCACCAATGGTCTGATCAATGATCTGTCACATGCTGTCTATACGGCGTGCAAGATCTGCGAAACAAACCCAGACGCTCCTCCGTTCTGGCAGTTCCAGGCCTATGGCGCGACACAGGATGCCCAGCACAAGCGTATCGAGTTCAACCATGCCTGGTTGAAAATGCTCGGCCTTCCAGTGTTCTATTTCCCGTTTTTCTCGATGTCCGATCCTTCGGTCAAACGACAGAGTGGCTTCCTAATGGCCGGTATCAGCCCGCATGACCGCTATCTTGGAACGTATTTCACCCTTCCATATTTCTGGGCCATTGACGACAGTCAGGACCTTACCGTTCGTGGACTGGTCTCCACAAAGACAGGCCCGGAAATCACCAGCGAATATCGTCGCCGTTTCAACTTTGGCACGCTCGATATTACTGCAGGTGGCGCATACGACACCAACCGAGAGAGCCGTTACGTCAACACGTTCGGTAACAACGTCAATTCCTCAGGCGAATACGGCCTGCAGGGCTACGTGTTCGGTCAGGGCAATTTCGCGATCAACAAGCACTGGCAGGCAGGCATCAACGTCAATCTGGCGACGTCTGCCAACTACATGCGAGATTACCGCGTCCCTGGTTACGGTCAGGAATCGCTCAACTCGAACGTCTATCTTGAAGGCTACGGCGTAGGCGCCTACGCCCGCCTCGACGCGCAGGCCTATCAGGGTCTGAACCAGGGCGTCATTCAGAACTCTGAACTGCCATGGGCGCTCCCGCGCTTCACCTATACCTATCAGGGCCAGCCTGATGCGCTCGGCGGCCGTTTCAGTATGAACACCACCGACTTTGACGTCTTCCGTTCCAAGGGTGTGTCTGATCAGCGTGGTCAGCTCCAGATGCAGTGGGACCGCCCATTCCACAACAGTCTTGGCCAGCAGTGGCTTGTAACAGCCCGACTGGACTCAAACGTCTATCGCGCCACCAGTCTGGCACAGCAGCCAACCTATTACGCTGTTGGCGGCACAAAAGTCACAGGGCAGGTTCTGCCGACAATTGCCGTCAAGATGAACTGGCCGTTTCTCAGGTCTTTTGCCCGCGGACGAGGCACGCAGATCCTTGAGCCGATTGTCCAGCTGATTGCCGCCCCTAATACCGGCAACTCTTCCAACAGCAATATGCCGAATGAAGACAGCCTGACGTACGAGTTCACCGATACAACCATGTTCTCCCTAAACCGCTATTCCGGAACAGATCGCCTTGACGGTGGTCTGCGCGGCAATATTGGCGTTCATCAGAGCTGGACGTGGAACGGCCATTCCATTGATATGCTGGTGGGTGAAAGCATCCAGGAACACATCACGAAGAACCGTATTCCGTATTCCGGGCTGGATCACCATTTTTCGGACCCGGTTGGCCGTGTGCGTTTCACACCCAATAAATACCTCGATGTGACCGCTCGCGGCCGCTACAATCCGTGGACACACCAGCTGGACTACGGGGAAGGCCTGTTCAGCGCCGGCATTCCAGCTTTGCGCTTCAGTGCAGGCTATCTCTATGCCCCAGTAACACCGTATTATTACTACGCTACCAATTATCGTGAGAGCGGCGTAAATTCGCCTTATCTGGTCAAAACGAACGAAATCACAGGAAGCGTGGCCACTCACTGGCGTAATTATCATGCCTCCGGCTTCTTCCGGCGCAGCCTGTCCCGGAAACAGTTCGTCGCAAACGGGGGAGACATTGGGTATTCCAACGACTGCTTCGGGCTGGATATCATGTATATCAAACAGTACACACGGATCGGCGGCGAGCAGCGGAACACCACTGTGATGTTCAACTTCACGTTCAAAACGATCGGCACTTTCGGAATTAACGGCTGAGCATGTTCAAGACCCATCGCATCGCATCTACTGCCCTGGTTGCCCTGCTGGCCTTCTCTGCGGCGGTTCCAACCGCTGTGGCGCATGCTGCACCCGCCCACAAGACTGCTCCCAAAAAAGAGCAGGCACCTGTGGCCAAACCACCCGAAGACCAGATCCTGGCTGTTATCAACGGCCAGGTCCTGACCCAGCGTGATGTGGATAACCGCGCCAAGCTGTTCGTACTTTCCACAGGCCTGCCCGTCAGCCCGGATGTCATGAACCGCATGCGCGGCCAGATCATTCACCAGTTGATCGAAGAGCGCCTGAAGACCCAGGAGATGCTCAAGCGACACATCAATGTCGAGCCTGAGCAGATTGCTGGAGCCATCAGCAACATCGAACAGCGCAACGGCATGCCCAAAAATGCCCTGCGTGACCGCCTCGCGTCTGACGGCGTTTCCCTGACGACGCTGATCGATCAGATCCGTGTGCAGATTGGCTGGATGCAGGTCCTGCGTGAGCAGTTGGGCGAAGGGGGGCGCATTACAGCCACCCAGATCGCGCAGCGTGAGCAGGCCCTTCAGGCTGAGCAGGGTCGCGCACAGTACATGATGAGCGAAATTTTCGTTCCTGTTGCTGACCCTCGCCACGATGAAAACGAACTCACGTTCACACGCACCATCATCTCCCAGCTTCGCGAAGGAGCTCCCTTCCCGATTGTTGCCGCCCAGTTCTCGCAGGCACAGTCTGCTCTGGATGGTGGCTCCATGGGATGGGTACAGGAAGACAGCCTCGATCCACAGGTCGTGAATGTCGTTCGGCAGATGCCGATTGGCGCTATTTCCAATCCGATCCAGGTTGCAGGCGGCTTTGTCATTGCAACGGTTCAGGCCAAGCGCGTCGTCGGCAAGCAGATGGGCACGCTCGTTGCCCTGCGTCAGGCATTCTTCCCGTTCGATGCACCACTGAACCCGCAAAATCCAACCCCTCAGCAGCAGGCAGCTCTTCAGAAGGCGACACATGCTGTGGAAACGATCCATAGCTGCGACGCAATAGAGGCTCTCAACAAGTCTCTTGGAGAGAAGCGTCCCAGCAACCCCGGCACGCAGATCCTGGAACGCCTCGCCCCTCAGATGCGCTCCATCATCGAGCCTCTCCCCGTCAACAAGGTCAGTCGCCCTCTGGTTTCCATGGATGGCATAGCCCTGTTAATGGTCTGTGATCGCCAGCAGAAAAATCTGGCACAGCAGACACCGGGTGAAATTGCCGATCAGCTTATGAACGAGCGCGTTGAACAGGCTTCCCGTCAGCTCCAGCGGGATCTGCAGCGTCGGTCCATCATCGATATACGCCCTGCCGCAAAACCGGCTCTTAACTGACGTGAGCCTTCCTTCTCTAAAAGAGTCCATTCAGGCTTATGGCTTGGATGCAAAGAAGTCCCTTGGTCAGCACTTTCTTCTGGACCCCGGAATTTGTGCCCGGATCGTCGCCTTGGGCGGCGATCTGACAGGGCGAAGCGTTGTTGAAATCGGCCCAGGCCCGGGTGGCCTGACACGAGCTTTGCTCGATAGTCCAGCAAGCCGCGTCGATGCTGTGGAAATTGACGAACGTGCCTGGCCACTGCTCGAAGAGCTGGCCGGACACTATCCGGATCGCCTGCATATTATCCGGCAGGATGCCCTGAAACTTGATGCCGCAAGCCTTGCGCCTGCCCCCAGACAGATCATCGCAAACCTGCCTTACAATGTCGCCACTCCCCTTCTTGTGGGCTGGTTGAGACAGGCCCATTCGTGGGAACGCTTGTCTCTGATGTTCCAGCTGGAAGTTGCTGAACGCATCTGTGCTGAACCAGATACCTCCGCTTACGGGCGGCTGGCTGTGCTGGCCCAATGGTGCGCGTCCTGCTCCGTGGCTCTGCGCATTCCACCGGGGGCATTTTCCCCGCCACCAAAGGTTCATTCTGCCGTTGCAGTCCTGATCCCGCACGCAGAGCAACCTGCACCAGAGCTTTTCCGAGCGATGGAGCGTGTCACAGCCGCCGCGTTCGGACAGCGCCGCAAGATGCTGCGTTCGTCACTTAAGTCGATCGGTGGGGAAGCACTTCTGGACGCTGCGGGTATCGAGCCCACACGCCGGGCTGAAACTCTGAGCGTTGCAGAATTTGGTCGCCTTGCAGAGCTGCATCTTGTCCGCTCCCGCGCCTGAGAACCTTACCCGCTGCCGTTGGGCCGCAACAGACCCCCTTCTTCGCCAGTACCATGACGAAGAGTGGGGCGTTCCGATCCGTGATAGCCGTGAGCTGTGGGAGACCTTGGTTCTGGAAAGCTTTCAGGCTGGCTTGTCCTGGGCGATTGTTTTGAAAAGACGGGAAGGTTTTCGAAAGGCCTTCGCCAACTTCGATCCTGAAAAAGTAGCACTCTTTACGGAACAGGATATCGACCGCCTCATGCAGGATCCCGGCATTATCCGGGCCCGCGCCAAGATCAAAGCGACTGTCGGAAACGCACAAGCCTATCTGGCCATGCAGGCACAAGGCGAAGATTTTGCAGGTTTCATTGCATCATTGGTTCCTGATGCTCCGATTTACAATTCAACCGGAACAGTATTGGCGCAGTCACCTCTTTCAGTAACTGTGTCCAAGGCTTTGAAAGCCCGGGGCTTTCGCTTCGTTGGCCCTGTCATCGTGTATGCCTGGATGCAGGCCGTGGGTCTGATCCACGATCACGACCCATCCTGCTTTCGCTACACACCCCAAGTCTAAAAACTCAGACTGCGCTTTTCGCACGCTCACTTTCAAACATGTAGTCACGCGTCAAAGGCACGGCATCCACAGACCGTGTTAGCTGAAGCTGAAAATTCATGTGCCCCTGCACACGGAATGCCAGTTCGCTCCCAACAAGATACAATTCAAACATCCGCACAAAGCGCTCGTCATACAGATCTATAATTTTTTGTCGGTTGGCATCAAAGCGCTTACGCCATTCTGCAATTGTCTTGGCATAGTGCAGACGCAGCACCTCGCAGTCTGTCATCCAGAGACCGGTGCGCTCAATAGCAGCCAGCGTCTCGCTTAAAGACGGAGAATATCCTCCGGGGAAGATGTATTTCTGAAGCCACGCATTGGTGGTTCCCGGCCCATCCGTCCGACCGATCGAGTGGATTAAAGCCACCCCATCTGGCTTCAAACATTCCTTAATTCCGCGAAAATAGCGCTCAAATTGCGGTTGTCCAACGTGCTCGAACATTCCGACTGACACGACGCGATCGAACTCGTGATGAACATTCCGATAGTCCATGAGCTCGAAACGGACTTGCCCCTCAAGTCCCTCTGCCCGCACTCGAGCCCGCGCTTCCTCCAGTTGCTCTTTTGAAAGCGTAATACCGACAACCGTCGCGCCATAGTCTTTTGCCAGTGTCAGTGCCAGACCGCCCCAGCCGCACCCAATATCCAGAACTTCCAGTCCGGGACGGTTTAGATTGAGCTTAGCTGCAATATGTCGCTTCTTTGCGATCTGGGCTTCCTCTAGGGTCATATCCTCACGCTGGAAATACGCGCACGAATATTGGCGGTCCTTGTCGAGGAACAAGTCGTAAAGTCGACCATTCAGATCATAGTGATGCGCAACATTCCGGCAGGACCGCTTCAGGGAATTAAGTCCCTTTAAAGGTCGCAGAAGATAACGGAGTCGGTCCTCGATCTCTTCAAAAACATGACCGCCTTGGGTGATGTTCGCCATGAGGACGATCATCAGTGTCTCAAGAGTGCATCCTTCCGGCGCAAGTTCACCAGCCATGTATTCTTCGCCAAACGCCAACCCGGAATTAATAACCAGAGAACGCTCAGCCTGTTTTGTTTTGAGATGTAAGCCCGCTTCAACGCCGGGTAAGGCCCCACGATAGGTTTGTATCGTACCGTCACTGAACGTGACTCGCAGCGTTCCGACCTGAATAAATTTCTTCAGAACGAAATCGAGAATGGGTTTCACGCCTGTCTCCCTCCTGTTCACGCGTCATAACAAGACATGACACAGTCTTCAGTTTCCTGACCGGGAGAGCAGACATCAAAAAACCCGGCGCGGGAATACCCGGCCGGGTTTTCTGTTGGCTATGCCAGCGAAATCAGCCTTCGGCTTCTTCCGTGACTGCAGCTTCGGCAGCAGCTTCTTCAGCTGCGTTCTCTGCCTGCAGGTCGCCAAGGATGTTGTCATCCTCTTCTTCCACGCCAACGGCTTCGCCGCGAGCCTGGCGCTCAGCTTCTTCAGCAGAACGTGCAACGTTGACTGTCAGCGGAATGGAAACTTCCGGGTGCAGGACGATGCGGGCTTCCGTCAGGCCAAGAGACTTGATCGGGTGAGCCAGAACAACCTGCTGACGAGCAACCGTGAGGCCAGCGTCCGTAGCAGCAACAGCGATATCACGCGTGCTGACGGAGCCGTACAGGTTGCCGCTGTCACTTGCCTGACGGATGATGACGACAGACAGGCTGTCCATACGTTCGGCAAGACGCTCGGCTTCTTCGCGCTTCTTGATGTTCAGCGCTTCAAGCTGGGCACGCTCCGTGTCAAAGCGCTTGCGGTTTGCGGCCGTAGCACGCATCGCCTTGCCTTGCGGAAGCAGGAAGTTACGGGCGTAACCCGGCTTCACGGAAACAAGATCGCCCATCTGGCCGAGATGCTCGACCCGCTGGAGCAGGATCAGTGCGGTCTGGGACATGGTGCTCTCCTCAGCTTACGACGTAGGGGAGCAGGGCAAGGAAGCGGGCACGCTTGATAGCCTGCGCCAGCTCACGCTGCTTCTTGGCCGAAACAGCCGTGATACGGCTCGGCACGATCTTGCCACGCTCAGAGAGGAAGCGGCTCAGAAGACGCACGTCCTTGTAGTCGATCTTCGGCGCATTCGGGCCGGAGAACGGGCAGGACTTACGACGACGATAGAAAGGACGGCGTGCGCCGACAGCCGTGCGACGGGCTGCTGGGTTGACGTCGTTCACGTCGGTGGTGGTTGTATCGGACATGTTTCTTACTCCGCTCCAGCCGCCTCACGAGCATCGTCCTGCTCGCCGCGTGCACGGTATTCTTCACGGTCTTCGCTGCCACGACGCGGGCCGCCACGGCCGCTCTCGAAGCGACCAGCCGGCTTGGAGCCGCCACGGAAGCTACCACGGTCGCCGCGGTCATCATTCTTGCGAGCAAGAACCGGGGACGGAGTTTCGTCGATTTCGTCAACGCGAAGCGTCAGAACGCGAAGCACGTCTTCGTTCAGGCCGAGCTGACGCTCAACTTCACGAAGCGTATCCGGCGTGCAGTCGATACCGAGCAGGACGTAATGGCCCTTACGGTTCTTCTTGATGCGGTATGCGAGCGAACGGAGACCCCAGAATTCGCGCTTCTGGATGGAACCACCATTCTCGGTCAGCAGGGCTTCAATGGTCTCAACCAGGCTCTCGACCTGTGCCTGAGACACATCGTTACGTGCGATGAGCACGCTTTCGTACAGTGGCATGAAAACTCCCTTCGGATAAGGTCAACCCAACTGGTCCAGCCCGTGCCGGAGACAGTGCAATCTTTGGGGAAAGCGCGGGTATAGCCGGCGCGACGCCACATCGCCCGGCAGGGAAAGACTGCATTAATCATGCAGCCTAACGGAAATCAAGGATAAACTCAGAGTCGACGCAGCTCTGCCGGAACATATTCGTCAGGAACGTTCCAGATTTCCTGAACAACATACTGAATTACAAACCCACATTTCTGATAATTGGTCAGAGCTCTGGGATGATCCAGTGTGCAGGTATTGACCCGCAATCGCCAGCACCCTGCCGCAAACGCCTGAGAAATCGCGGAATCCAGCAATGCCCGACCTAAGCCACGACCAATCGCTGCTGGCAGAAGTCCGAAGTACGCGAGATTGGCGTCTCCGCCCTCTCGCAGATCCAGTTCGTAGAACCCAAGAGGCGTACCATCTGCCTGCCAGAGCACCATGAAGTAAACGTCAGGATCATGAACAATTTCAGCAAGTTTTTCGTCCGGCATCGGACGACGCATCCACCAGCAATATGCCTCACCGACTTCCCGATAAAGCTTGCGGTATAGCGGCAATGCCGGAGGGAGAACTCTCTCAAGAGAGACCCCCTCCGGCAAAACCGGAGCTGGGCGGCTTGCCCTCGTCTCCAGAAAAGTCACACCCACCTCAAAACGGGTGGATGATCCCTGCGGATGAAGCCAGGCCGGCAGCATGACCCAGACGATCAGTTATCGTCGAGGAAGGAACGCAGCTTACGGCTGCGGCTCGGGTGCTTGAGCTTGCGAAGAGCCTTTGCTTCGATCTGACGAATACGCTCACGCGTCACGTTGAACTGCTGACCCACTTCCTCAAGGGTGTGGTCCGTGTTCATGCCAATACCAAAGCGCATCCGCAGAACGCGCTCTTCACGTGGCGTCAGGGACGCCAGAACGCGCGTGGTTGCTTCACGCAGGTTGGTCTGGATCGCGGCATCCAACGGAATAACAGCCGTCTTATCCTCGATGAAGTCACCAAGATGACTGTCTTCCTCGTCGCCAATCGGCGTTTCAAGGGAGATCGGCTCCTTGGCAATCTTCAGGACCTTCCGGACCTTCTCCAGCGGCATACCCAGCTTCTCAGCCAGCTCTTCCGGAGCAGGCTCGCGCCCGATCTCATGCAGCATCTGACGGGACGTCCGCACCAGCTTGTTGATCGTTTCGATCATGTGCACCGGAATACGGATCGTCTTGGCCTGATCGGCGATAGAACGCGTGATCGCCTGACGGATCCACCAAGTGGCATAGGTCGAGAACTTGTAACCGCGACGGTACTCGAACTTGTCCACAGCCTTCATCAGACCGATGTTGCCTTCCTGAATCAGATCCAGGAACTGCAGACCACGGTTCGTGTACTTCTTGGCAATCGAGATCACGAGACGAAGGTTAGCCTCGATCATTTCCTTCTTGGCACGTGTGGAGTCACGCTCACCACGGGAAATGGTCGCATACACACGACGGAATTCCCCAACCGGCAGGCCAGTCTCGTGAGAAAGCGCCGCAAGATCAGCACGCATGGACCGGATCTGGTCCAGGTGCTTGGTCGTCAGCGTCTTCCAACCCTTACCGGGCAGAGTGCAAATAAAATCAACCCAGGTCGGGTCCATCTCGCGGTTACGATACTTCAGCAGGAAGTCATCACGCGAAATCTTGCAGCCCTCAGCCAGACGCAGCAAGCGGCCCTCGAGGTTATTCAGACGCTGAACATGCATTTTGATCTGGGCAACCAGCTCTTCAATCCGGTTGTTATGCAGGTGAACCTGCTCCACCAGACTGACCAGTTCATGGCGCAGTTCTTCGTAGATGTTCTCAGACTTGTCCGAGCTTTCCTCACCGGCCGTCAGGGCCTCCAGACGCTTGACCTGAAGCTGACGCAGCTTGTGATACAGCGGCTCAATGGCTTCGAAACGGGCCAGGATTTCTGGCTTCAGCTTCTCTTCCAGAGCAGACAGGGACAGGCCACTGCCTTCCTGCTGATCGCCGTCGCCTTCTTCGGCATCGTCGTCCGTAGCGTCTTCGTCAGCCGCAGCTTCCTCGCCTTCCTCGCCCTCTTCGCCTTCAGGACCCGGACCGACAGCCTGACTGGCTTCCAGATCGACGATGTCGCGGAGCAACATCTCGCCGTCCTTGAGGCGCTCATGCCAGGAAATGATCGCACGGATCGTCAGGGGGCTTTCGCACAGCCCACCGATCATCTCGTCACGGCCAGCTTCAATGCGCTTGGCGATCGCGATTTCGCCTTCGCGGGACAGGAGCTCTACAGACCCCATCTCACGCAGATACATCCGAACCGGATCATCCGTGCGGCTGGCAGCCTCGGCATCAATATTGCCGCCCTGAGGCTCGTCTGATTCCTCAGCTTCTTCCTTGGCTTCTTCCTGAGCCGGCTCAGCTTCGTCCTGTTCTTCGTTTTCCAGAACCTGAATGCCCATCTCTGACAGAGCTGCCATGACGTCTTCGATCTGCTCGGAGGACATCTGGTCCTGCGGCAGAACGGCGTTCAGCTCGTCAAAGGTAATATGGCCACGCTCACGCCCTTTGGCGATCAGCCGCTTCACGGCAGCGGATTGCGTATCAAGAAGAGTGGCATCCCCCTCCTGTTCCTGCGCGTTCCGATCCGTACCAGAGGCTGTTTTCGTCGCCATGCGTCTCTCCCTCAACTCCACCGAAAGCAAGCAATTCGGCAGCGTGCAGGTGGTCGATCCTGAGCCGTAAGTCAAGGTTTAGACGAAAAAGAAAGCAACTTCAGGGCAATAAAAAACGTTAGCCCCGGCCTTTTTCACCCTTCTTCTTCAACATCCTCACCTCGCCGCAGCGCTTCCAGAACCCTCATCCGCGCCAGCAGGCTTTCCGGAAAAGATGAGTCTCCGCCTCCCCCACCAGAATAGACCTGCATGATGGTTGCCTGAATGTCATTGGCCACTTCGCGCTCGAAATTGCGAAAATTTACAAGCCCGTAAAAGTGCCACCAGCTCTCCACAACATCGATCTTGAGAACTTCATCCCTGTCTTTTCCGAGCCCCACTTCCCGAGGCATCGGACTTTCTGTCACGGCCGCCACGATATCCGTCAGCCCATGAGCCTCGATCCAGCGATGGCAGTTCTCTTCCGTCAGATCCTCGTCCTGACAACTCCAGTCCAGAAGAGCCGAGCGAATCCGATCCAGATCACCCGGAAGAGCGAGACTGCTATAGGCCTGCTCCACTTCCGGAAGGATATCCGGATAGCGCAACAGCATCGCAGTCAGGATGTTAAGACGCTCCACACTCCCCTGCTCGATATGCCGCATCTCGCCAGGGGCCTGCGTTGAAAGAGGAAGCGGCGCTCCTTTCTTCTGGAACGGTTTTTTACTTCCTCCCCCGCGCCTGAATCGCGCGAAAAACATATCCAGAAACGTACTGCGATACTCAGACGCGAGTGCCCGATCCGGGATCAGCTTTGACAGAGCAACAAGCTTCTCACGCAACGCCGCCCGCTGATCGGGACCGGGATCAACCATTCCCCCCGTCATCAACCCGAACAATTCAGTCGCCAGAGACGTCGCCCCAGACAGGGCTTCCTTCATGGCCGCAACGCCGCGTGTACGGATCAGACTGTCCGGGTCATCTTTAGGGTCCAGGCGACAGAACCTGAGCGTTCGTTCGGGAGAAAGCAGCGGAAGCGCGACTTCACAGACCCGCAAAGCGGCGCGGGCTCCTGCCGCATCACCATCCAGACACAGGATCGGAGAGGGCGTCATGCGCCACAGCAGATTGAGCTGCTCTTCGCCCAGCGCAGTCCCCAACGGCGCCACAGCACCGCCAAAGCCTGCCTGGTCCAGAGCAATGACATCCATATACCCTTCAACCACAACAAGCTCAGCGCCCTTGTGGACAGCCTCACGTGCCAGATCGAGGTTGTAGAGTGTGCGCCGCTTGGAGAAGAGCGCCGTTTCCGGACCATTGAGATATTTTGGCTGCCCATCCCCCAGGGTACGCGCACCAAAAGAAATTAGCTTGCCGCGGCGATCCCGGATCGGAAACGTCACGCGATTGAAAAACAGTTCCCCTTTGGGCTGTCCCCGATCATCCACGCGCAAAATGCCCGCCTGAACGAGCATTTCAGGCGTCACATCATGAGCACGTAATTCTTCAACCAGATGCCGCCCATCGCCGGACCACCCCAAACCAAACCGTTCGATAGTCGCGTCACTCAGTCCACGCCCACGCAGATAAACGAGCCCTTCCCCTCCTTCCGGAAGGAAGAGTCGACGCCGGTAACTGGCCTGAACGAGGGACAGAACATCGCCGAGAGATTTGACCTCCCGCGCACGCGCCTCACTCCGTGGGTCCTGCTTCGGAACTTCAAGGCCTGCTTCAGCAGCTAATTGCTCGACAGCCTCAGGAAAACTCCGGCCGTCGCTCTGCATGACAAAGGAGATCGCATCGCCATGTGCGCCACAGCCAAAGCAATGAAAATGATCATCATAAACGTAAAAAGACGGCGTCTTTTCCCCATGGAAAGGGCAGCACGTTTTCCAGTTCCGGCCAGAACGAACCAGCTTGTTACGCCGTCCGATCAGGGAGGCCAGCGGCGTCCGATTGCGGAGTTCGTCCAGAAAGGCAGCGTCGAATGCCATCGGGCAGCAAGAGCCTTTCGATCAGGTCTGTCAGGAGAGAAGGCTCTTACAATCCTGGGAAGGGAAAATCTACTCTTCCCCAAATCTCCCTGCGTTAAAGAAAACCTGAATAGTGAATGCCAGTTTCCGAAACAATCGTAGCCGTTTTCCTGATCTGGAAACGATTACAATATGACAACTAAAAGAATTTTTTTTCTTTTGACACCCATCAATGGAAGAGGCGCAAATATAGCGTCAATATGGCAGTCGAACGAGGTGCAGGCCCCTGCATCCCTTTAGTGGGGTGGATGAGTCGCGCCTTCACAAAAGATTAAAGACGCAGGATCTCAACCTATGACCGTAAAAATCACGGTACTAAAAGAACAGGACGAAGGCGGTGAACGCCGCGTCGCCCTGATCCCGCAGGTTGTCGAGCGCCTCAGCAGCCTCGGCGTCTCTTTCGCGATGGAAAACGGGGCCGGGGTCGCCTCTTCCTATCCGGATGAAACCTATAAAGACGTAACCCTTTCAACAGACCGGAAGGCTCTCCTCGGCGATGCGGATATTGTCCTCGCCGTTCAGCCTCCCACCATTGAAACCGTTCAGGCCATGAAGCCCGGCGCCATTCTGGTGTCCTTCATTTACGGCCGAAACCACCCTGATCTGGTCAAGGCCCTCCGGGACCAGAAAGTGACCTGCTTCGCCATGGAGCTGGTTCCCCGCATTTCCCGCGCGCAGGCCATGGACGCCCTCTCCAGTCAGGCCACCCTCGCCGGCTATTACGCCGTTCTGCTCGGGTCCGTGCACATGACCAAGATCCTTCCCATGATGACCACAGCCGTCGGCTCCCTGCGGGCTGCACAGGTTCTTGTCATGGGCCTTGGCGTTGCGGGTCTACAGGCTCTTGCCACGGCCAAGCGTCTTGGTGCGGTCACGGAAGGCTATGACGTCCGCCCGGAAACACGCGAAGAAGCGCAGTCTCTCGGCGCCAAATTCGTCGATACCGGCGTGGATGGCACCGGCAAAGGCGGTTATGCCCGCGAACTGACAGACGAAGAAAAACAGACGGTCCGCAAGGTCATCAGCGACCACATCGCACGGGCTGACCTGATCGTCACGACAGCAGCAGTCCCCGGCAAAAAGGCTCCGCGCCTGATTGATGCCGAGCAGATCAAGGCCATGAAGCCCGGCTCCGTCATCATCGACCTCGGTGCAGAAGGCGGTGGCAACTGTGAAGGCACACAGGCAGGCCAGACCGTGCAGGTCGGCCCTACGACGATTGTCGGCCCCATCAATGTTCCGTCCATGCTCGCCCTTCAGGCCAGCGAACTTTATTCCAAAAACATCATGCATCTGCTCCAGCAGATCCTGACCAAGGATGGTCAGATCCAGCTGGATTTCACGGATGAAGTCATTTCCGGCACCGCCCTGACTCATGATGGCTACATCACGAACGAAGGCATCCGCACGGCCGTCGATCCGAATTCCCCGGCGCCGCCCGCACCGCAACCC